>JAFQIQ010000098.1 GCA_017397445.1 Lachnospira sp. | reverse complement strand
CATTGGTCATAACAGCTCCTTTGATGTCGGTGTTTTCGTATAGTGCGGTAAGCAGCAATTCCCAAGTATTATACGCATGAGTTTTGATTTCACCATCGTATTCGCTGTTTAATTTGCGGACGGCTGTGTCGATGACAGAGTAGTCGGTTATTGTATTAATACCCACATATTCTTTTGAAAGCTCTGATACGGAACTTACAGTGCTTTGCACAGGAACAAGTACGTTTACGGTATTGGTCTGAGTGTGAACCTGGGTAATGTTGTCTAAGGTGCTGTCCAATCTGGAGAAAACAGTAATTCCCAGCGTCAGAACGGCACACGTTAGAATTGATATGATTTTTCCAAGAGTGCGTGTAGAACCAAACTGTGATAATGTGCAGTACGTAAGAATAAGGATGAGCACTGTCATGAGGATTGCCATATGCTTTGCCGGCAATAATTCCAGGATATGCAGCTTTATTGAAAATGTTAATAATAATCCTAACTGTATGGCTGCAATCAGTAATCCAAGCAACGCCATAAAACCACGGAATTTACTTTGCCTGATTGCTTTGTCCGGTGATGGATAACGTGTAAAAAGGCATTTGATGTCTTTGGCCGTGCGTGCAAAATTGTTAATCATATTTGTTAACCCTCCTAAGATTAGAGTGATTTTGTTACAAAATGTACTGGAGTTATTATTGTGAAAGATTAAGATGATGTATTCATATATTATCTGGTAAGTTATGGTAATATTAAAAATAGATATAGATGGTTAATTATTTAAAGTTGAAATGTTATTAATGAGGGTAGTATGCATTTATAAATTAAAAAAGTTCATAAAAAACTGAATTAATAGAATTTTATTAAGAAAAAACTTGCAAAAATTAAGAAACTTAAATATAATACTTACATAAAACGCTGCGGCGTCAAGAAAAGGAGTTTAAACTTATGGGATACGTTGATGAAGTATTAGAAGCAGTCTCTAAGAAGAATGCAAATGAGCCTGAGTTTTTACAGGCAGTTAAGGAAGTTCTTGAGTCTTTAAGACCGGTTGTTGATGCAAACGAGGAGCTTTATAGAAAGAACGCTATTTTGGAGAGAATCACAGAGCCTGACAGAATGATTATGTTCCGTGTACCTTGGGTAGACGATAACGGCCAGGTTCAGGTAAACAGAGGTTACCGTGTACAGTTCAATAATGCTATTGGACCATACAAGGGAGGATTACGTTTACACCCATCAGTTAACTTAGGTATTATCAAGTTCTTAGGTTTTGAGCAGATTTTTAAGAATTCACTTACAAGCCTTCCAATCGGTGGCGGTAAGGGTGGTTCAGACTTTGATCCTAAGGGTAAGTCTGACAGAGAGATTATGGCATTCTGCCAGAGCTTTATGACAGAGCTTTATAAGTATATTGGCGCAGATGTTGACGTACCAGCTGGAGATATCGGTACAGGTGCTAGAGAGATCGGTTTCATGTTCGGTCAGTATAAGAGAATCAGAGGCGTGTTTGAAGGCGTTCTTACAGGTAAGGGTCTTACATACGGTGGTTCACTTGCCAGAACACAGGCTACAGGTTATGGTCTTCTTTACATTACACAGGAGCTTCTTAAGTCTAAGGGCGATACAATGGAAGGTAAGACAGTAGCAGTTTCAGGTGCAGGTAACGTTGCTATCTATGCTATCGAGAAGGCTCAGCAGATGGGTGCTAAGGTTGTTACATGTTCAGATTCAACAGGCTGGATTTATGATGCAGAGGGTATTGACCTTGCACTCCTTAAGGAGATTAAGGAAGTTAAGAGAGCAAGACTTACAGATTATGCTGCTGCAAGACCAAGTGCAGAGTATCATGAGGGCCGTGGTGTATGGAGCGTTAAGTGTGATATTGCACTTCCATGTGCTACTCAGAACGAGTTGTTGCTTGATGACGCTAAGCAGTTAGTTGCTAACGGCGTTAAGGCGGTATGCGAGGGTGCTAACATGCCTACAACTATGGATGCTACAGAATACCTTCAGGAGAACGGTGTATGGTTTATCTGTGGTAAGGCTGCTAACGCAGGTGGTGTTGCTACATCAGCACTTGAGATGAGCCAGAACAGCGAGAGACTTAGCTGGTCATTCGAAGAGGTTGACTCTAAGCTTCAGACAATCATGGTTAACATCTTCCACAACATTGATGATGCTGCAAAGAGATATGGCATGGAAGGCAACTATGTTGCAGGTGCTAATATTGCAGGTTTCGAAAAGGTTGTTAACGCTATGCTTGCACAGGGCGTTTGCTAATAACTAGGATATATTGAATATTTAACCTCACGGGTAGAACTTTTGGTTTTGCCTGTGAGGTTTTTATTTCTTCCAGAAAATGGAGTTACATCTTTCAGTATATGCAATAATCATTTTGCACATCATAATTAAAGCAGATATTTAATTAGGTGGTGCAGATATGGTAAGTTACGAACCTTTATGGAAGAGTATGAAAGAGAAAAAGATTACTACTTATACATTGATTAATAAGTATGGTTTCAGTTCGAGAACTATATTTAATCTGAAGCATAACAAAGGAATTAATGTGTTTACATTGGAGAAGTTGTGTGAGGCTATTGGTGGAACGCCTAATGATGTGTTGTGTTTTGAGAAGAAGGAAGATGCTGATAAGAAGTGAAAAATGTACTGATAGTTGAAGATAGTGATATTACAAGAAAAAGATTATGCGAATTGGTGAAGGACGTATCTGATAATGTAGAAGTATATGATTTTGGTACGCTTAATGGTGTCTATGATTTTATAATTAATCATACGGTAGATCTTTTTCTGATAGATATAATTCTTGATAATGATTTGCCGGGGGATACTTCAGGATTGCGTTTTGCAGAAGAAGTGCGAAGGTTGGCGCAGTATGAGTTTACGCCTATAATATTTATAACATCTTTATATGATGATAAACTATATGCTTATAGTAAGTTGCATAGTGATGATTACATTGAAAAACCATTTACTGATGAATATGTTAAGCAAGCGGTATCGAGAGGGTTGCGATTTCCTAAACAAAGTAGGGATGATAAAGTGTTACATTTTCGTATGGATGGAACATTTTACACGGTAAAAAGTAAAGATGTTTTGTTTATAGAGAACCGTGGCAAGAAGATATGTGTGAGAAAGACTGATAATAAAGAGTTTGTTGTTCCGTATACACCTATGAAGAGTATAATGGCAGAAGCAGAAGGTACATCTTTAGTGCAATGCGACAGAGGCACTATTATTAATGCGTTGTATATGGAAGCGGTTGATAATGCTAATAACTGTATTAGTTTGTCCGGAGTTAAAGAGACTTTTAACATGGGTAGAACGTATAAGCAGAAGATAAAGAGGATGTTAGATGATTTATAGGGTAAGCCTGGTCTTAGAAGCATTGTTAATTATAAAATGTATACATGATTTGTATGGTGAGAAGTTAAAGCTTAGAACTGAGTTGATTATTTTTATGGCATGCGACCTGATTCTGATGGAGTGTGTCTATCAGGGGCATCTGCCGGGTTGGTGCAGTTCGTTGATATATGTTATGCTAATTGCATATTGTTTCGTAGCATTTAAATCAGGAATTAAGCAGTTGATTGTGAATCTGGTATTGGCGATAGTTATGCTGAGTGTGTTGCAGGCAATATGTTTTTGTGTGGTTCATAGTTGCATAAGTGCTTATTTTGGTGCCAATATAATAGTGTTGTTCACATATTTGCTTATGATATTGGTTTATATGGTATTAAGTGTGTGGTTGAAAATGAATAGAATATCACGATTCTTTCAGCATAAATATGTGCTTGCAAGTGTATGTATGGTTATTATCAGTGCAATTGTTATAGCATGTATTCTTATTGCCAGAGTAGATATGGTGATGTATGGATTGATGTACGCACTTATAGCTATATGTGTTATTGTTATTTGCATTATGGCCTTCGGATGGTTTAGGAATAGAGAAAAGGCTATATCAACGGAAGCTCAACTTAATGCTTATACATTATATGGAAAATCCTATGAGAATCTTATTATGGAGATGCGTGCAAGGCAACACGAATTTGATAATCATCTGAATGCCATATACAGTCTGCATCGGGTACATAAAGATTATGATTCACTGGTGAAGCATCAGAAGGAATATTGTAAGGATGTATCTGAGAATCAGAAATACGCTAAGTTGCTCAGATTAAGTAATACATCTATGGCGGGATTTTTATATGCAAAGTTCATAGAAGCGGAAAGAAATGGGATAACCGTTGAATATGACATAAAAACGTCGCTGGTTTTGGAGGGGATACCAGAGTATAAAGTGGTTGAAGTTATGGGTAACCTGATAAATAATGCAATGGATGCCTTAAAAGACAGCGTTGATAAAAGGATGAGTGTAAGGATGTATAAAGAAGACGATAAAGATGTTATTGTTATTGAAAATGTAGGTGCTTACATACAACCGACAGTATTTAATGAGATGTTTCAAAAGGGGTATAGCAGTAAGGGTGAAAATAGAGGTCTAGGTCTTTATAGTATAAAGCAGATGTCAGAAGAATATGATTTCAAAATTATGTGTTCTAATGAAGAATATGAAGGAATAAATTGGATAAGTTTCAGAATAGAGAAGATGTGTGGAAAAGGTGCCGTTTAACGGCACCTTTTGATGTTTAGTCGATATAGTCAGATTCTTTAGGGTACTCGTACTCGCCTAAAAAAAGAATGCAAGGGTATTCAATATTCATTTTGAATATATCAAATATCATAAACGCAAACATACTAGACATCAGTCCGTGAAAAAGTGTTTTGATTTTCATTAGTGTGCTTAACCTCCTTTCGTATACGGGCAACTATAAGTTGCAAAGTATTTAATATAATAACCCAGAACCCTGAATTGGTATAAGCGTTCTGTGGCATTATAAACAGGAACAACATATAAAAGAAAACGATGGTTATCAGTCTAAGCTTTGCTTTTGCTATAGCGTCCTTTGACAAAGGCATATGTATATCAGATATTACAGGCCCCAGACAATGAGATATAATTACGCAAATCAGTAATGATATAAGCTGAATCAGGCGGCATACAGGTATCAAAGGCAGGATGTCAATGCTTAATATAAAAAAAGATAATGATGCAATTAAGCATGAAATATATGTTTTGAAATGCATTCCGCCGGTTGCCTGTCGCATTAATTGAAATATCAGCAGAGTCCATATGAATAAAGGGAGGCGGGTTATAAAAAACAAGCCGATTATAAGCATTTTACTAATTTCGGATATGTAAACTTTGAATGCGTGACGCAGTTGTGCAATTTCATAATTACTGTAGCCAAAACTTTTTTGAATGTAGTCAAACATAGATACGCCTCCTAATTTTTTTGAATTATATAAAAGAAAACTGCGTATAGGGGGAAAATGGAACGAAGCGTACGAAAAATGGAATGAATGCAACAAAAAAGGATAAAATAGTGTAAAAAGCAACTTATATTGCAAGTTTGTTCCGTTTTATGTGTCATTCAGTCGGAAAATCATAATTATACAGATGTGTAACTATAATAATGAACTGTAGCGTCATTGAAGTATGAACTATTGTTCATTATGACGAAAGAGAAAAGATTCAGAAAGGTAGTTAGGTTATGTTAATGACAGAAGAAATAGGAGAACGCATAAGGAATTTGAGAGAGGTTAATGGTTACACAAGGGAAAAGTTTGCTGAAAGTGCGAAAATATCCAAAAGATTTCTTTATGAGATAGAATCCGGTAGAAAGAAGTTTTCCGCAGAGACATTATGCAGAATTGCTTCTGAATTGAATGTTAGCTGCGATTACATTATGCGTGGTTGGGATTATAATAATCTCAGTTTGGAGAAAAGAAATGCAGTCTGTCTGCTTAATAGATTTAGCGCAGAGCAGATGGGAGTGGTTTTGGATATGCTGGATAATATGTATTATCTGGGGCAGAGTTAGGAATAAAAAATATACTTGACATAATTAATTATGTATTGGTAATGGCATGCGGTTGGATGTGTTGTTTGTGAGGCAGAGGCGAAAACTCTGCCTCTTTTTGCTTAAAGTAGATTAAAAGTAGAGTTGATTCTACTTATTGTGGGTGGTATTTTGGGGAGGAAAAGTATATTGTAATATATGAATATAGACATTTGGAGGTGTTTTGATATGTTGGATCAGGATAAGATTGGTGCGTTTATTGCTGATAGAAGAAAAATGTGTGGTATTACTCAAAAACAATTGGCAGAAAAGCTGGGTGTAAGTGATAAGGCAGTGTCTAAGTGGGAAAATGGAAAAAATATGCCGGATAATTCTATTTTACTAGAGCTGTGTGAAACTTTGAAGGTTAATGTAAATGAGTTATTATCGGGCGAGGAATTATCAGATGATATTTATCATAAAAAAGCTGAAGCTAATATGGTAGATTTAATTGAACGCACAGAAAGTGAAATTAGGAAGAACAAGGAGGCTCTTATAGGTGGAATAGTGGGAATGATTTTCTTGTTCGTGGTGATAGTGGGTATTGTTTTATTTGTAGCGGGGGAAGTGAGTTGGTATTTGGATATTGCTTCATTGCTGTTGTTGGTGGTTATTGTGATTATTGTACTGTTTGTGTCGGGTTATATTAAAGATTTTATGGTTGCATCGAAGTTGTTGGTTGGAAATGGTAGTATTGATAGAGAAAGTGCAGACAGAATGTGTGTTTCGTATAAAGTGGTATTAACTTCACTGCCGATAGCAGGATTCATAGTTACACTAGTGTCAATAATTTCTATTTGTTCCAGAATAAATGATTTTGATGTTTTCTGTAGGAATTTATCAGTTGCATTATTACCGGTATTGTATAGTTTGATTATGGAGCTGTTTTTGATTCCTGTTTTTGTACGGTTGAAAACTATGTCCGGTAAAATTTAGGAGTGTTTTGTATGGGAAAAATTAATAAAGCTGGTATAATAGGATTGTTTTTATGTCTTGTTGCAGTACTGTTTGGTGTGTGGACCAATGGTGGTATAGCAGCTATACTTAATTATTTAAATATACCATCATTGGTTGTTACATTAGGCGGTTCTATGTTTGCAGTTCTTGCTACAGCGGATAGTTTTAAAGATTACGTTGAGGGGCTTAAAAGCATTTTTTATGCTTACAAAAAGCCGGATGTATCTGTTGCATATATATCGGAGGAGATTGCTAAGATATCAGATATGGCAAGAAAAGAGGGGCTTTTGGCACTGGATGAATATGTTTCAAATCTCGAATGACTATCAGAAGGCGGCTGATTCGATAGTTGAAATAGTTACAAATAAGGATTTGGAAGAAAGAT
>JAFQIQ010000001.1 GCA_017397445.1 Lachnospira sp. | reverse complement strand
CCTACGATTACGTACTCAACATCCTCGTCATACTCCACATCATGAAGCGTAACAACGCTCTCCATCTTAACCTTACCCTTATTCTTATTATCATCCTGAATAATCTCAGCATTCTTCAATATGTCTTCAAGTTCAGTGATCTGTGCTTCGATATCGCGCTGCTCATCTTTTGCTGCATCATACTCTGCGTTCTCTGACAAATCTCCCTGCTCTCTGGCCTCTTTAAGCTTCTGAGCAACTTCCTTTCTTCTAACCACCTTGAGATGCTCAAGTAATGCAACTCTTTCTTCATAACCCTTTTTTGTAAGATAATGCTTTTCTGTCATCGTTCTAATCACCTTTCACTTTTAATCATATACTTAGGCTGAGGTAAAACCAGCCAAAATATTATATACTAATATTTCTGCTATTGTCAATAGCCCACACTAAAATGCGAAACTCAAATCAATTACCCTCTGTGACCCATAATACGCATTTGCTCAACAAGTTCAACAAGCGCCTCATATGACTCCACATGGTTCACTTCATTTCTAAGTCCCGCCGCATACTTCATGCCTGCCGTATACCATGCAAAATGTTTTCGCATCTCCCTGATGCCTGTATACTCTCCCTTCACTTCAAGCAACATTCTGCCGTGACGAAGTATCATATCACACACTTCATCTATCGTCGGAGGTGTCATCATTTTGCCGCTTTCAAGATATTCATTAATCTGACTGAAAAGCCAAGGATTCCCCCTTGCTCCCCTTCCAATCATAACAGCATCACATCCGGTTTGTTCCATCATATTGATAGCATCCTGACCTGTAATTATATCTCCATTACCAATTACGGGAATTGATACCTTTTCCTTAACCTTGCGTATTATATCCCAATCTGCTTTTCCTGAATAATACTGCTCCCTTGTTCGCCCATGAACTGCCACTGCCGCACCACCTGACTCCTGAACTATATGTGCAATCTCCGGTGCGTTAAGACTCTCATCATTGAATCCTGCTCTAATCTTTACTGTTACAGGCTTCTTAACTGCCTTAGCCATCGCCTCCACGATTTCGCCAACCAGCTTTGGGTTCTTCATAAGTGCCGAGCCCTCGCCATTATTTACAACCTTCGGAACCGGACACCCCATGTTCACATCAATAATATCGAATTCCCTCTCCTCTAAGCGCTTTGCAATATCGGCCATAATCTGCGGTTCCGAACCGAAAAGCTGCACCGCTATGGGATTTTCCTGCGGTGTAACCTGCAAAAGTGCCTCAGTATTCTTATTATTGTAAAGAATCGCCTTGGCACTGACCATCTCCGTATAAAGAAGTCCGCACCCCATTTCCTTACATAACAATCTAAATGGCAGGTCTGTTACACCTGCCATAGGTGCCAGAAACACCTTATTGTCTATATTCACATTTCCTATTTTCATAAATTATTCCCCAATGAAAAATACCTTATAAAACATTTCCAACGACTCTAAAAGTTCCTGCTTCTCATACTGCAACTTCTTGATAAGCATACCGCAGGCAATATCATCATAAAGAATATCACCCTCATCACATTCTGTTTTAAAAAGCAATGTACCTTCTTCATCATATTCAAGAGTAAGAATCCCCCCAACTTCCTCCGTAAAAAGTACACACATAATCTTCAACTCGTTTTTTATATCTTCCGGAAGCTTTGTAAATTCCTCATTCAGATAAAACTTTTTTTCATATGCACTTGCTGCACATAACACAATATTTTCATCAAACATATCCATACAATCCTCTAACTGAAACTTCTCCTGCAGTTATACTTTCCACAGTACCTTCTTCAAACTCAACGAGCAACGCACCCGTCACATCTATTCCCAGAGCTTTTCCAACCCTCTTTCCGGCGGGACTCTCTACGCTTACAGGCCGCCCTGCATTAACAAGTAACTTATTGTACTCATCGGCAAGCTCACTCATATCGCAGGTCACCACGAACTTTTCATAGTAAGCAGTGAATTCCTCGCAAAATGTCTTGACCAAATCCTCTTTTTTTACCTCCCTGCCGCAACACATATACAGAGAAGTCGCCATATCCTTCACTGACTCATGAAACTCTTTACTGTTAACATTAATGCCTACGCCTATTACTATGTAATCAACCGCCTCCGGCTTCGCACTCATTTCCGTGAGAATACCACACACTTTACGGTCACCTATAACTATATCATTGGGCCATTTTATCAACCCGCTTATTCCGGTAACCTTTCTTATGGTCTCCGCAACAGCCATAGCCGTAACTAGTGTTAACATAGACGCACATTCCGGTTTTATGTCAGGTTTTATAAGCAATGACATCCAAAGACCATCCGCATCCCCCGATATCCAGGTTCTGCCTCTTCTGCCCCTCCCTGCCGTCTGCCTGTCGGCAATAAAAAGCGTTCCTTGCGAAACGCCTTGTAAACCATAACATTTGGCCTGATTATTAGTGGAATCTGTTTCCGTAAAATGTATCACATCACTCACTATTCCACTTACACATCCGTCATACATAATACGTTAACCCTTCCTGTCAAATCATCGAAAGCAGACACAAAAGCCCTAACACTATCAGAGCAACCATTATAACCATTCTAATAATGGCACCGGCCTTTTGCTTTTCAATAAATCGCTTTACAGCACACCCCAGATTGAGAGCCGCTCCTGTAAAAAACACAACCGGAAATAATATATTCTGCCAATCTTTGAAAACCAATATGCATACAAAAAGCACAACTATGCACAATGTCAGAAAGACATTGGCATAGTCGATAAACATCTTAGTTTTCCTGTACGCACCACTGCTTGTATAATACATAATTACACCTCCGCTCCGCTACATCTGTAGCAAAAGATACATCTTACTTATATGCACCCAATGTTGCAGCCATAATAGCTTTGATAGTGTGCATTCTGTTCTCAGCCTCATCAAATACCACTGACTGCTCTGACTCAAACACCTCGTCAGTTACTTCCATCTCATCAAGACCGAATTTCTTGCTAATTTCCTTACCAATAGTAGTTTTCAAATCATGGAATGCAGGCAGACAGTGCATAAATATAGCTTCACTTGAAGCATTGTCCATAACAGCCTTGTTAATCTGGTATGGTAAGAGTGCCTTAATACGCTCTTCCCAAACTTCATCAGGCTCTCCCATAGAAACCCATACATCTGTATAAAGTACCTCTGCACCCTTTGTAGCCGCCTCAACATCCTCTGAAAGAGTAACAGACCCGCCACTCTCCTTAGCCCATGCCTCGCACTGTGCCACAAGTTCTGCCTCAGGGAAATATTCTTTAGCTGTACAAGCTGTAAAATGAAGTCCCAACTTAGCACAAGCTATCATAAGGGAATTACCCATGTTGTATCTTGCATCGCCCATATATACAAACTTAACACCTTTAAGTCTTCCAAGCTTCTCACGAATAGTAAGCATATCCGCAATCATCTGTGTCGGATGATACTCGTTAGTAAGTCCGTTCCAAACCGGAACATCGGAATACTTGGCCAAATCCTCAACTATAGTCTGCTCAAATCCACGATATTCAATACCCTCAAACATTCTTGAAAGAACTCTGGCTGTATCCGCAATACTCTCCTTCTTTCCAATCTGCGAGCTTGATGGATCAAGATATGTAACCCCCATACCCAGGTCATGAGCTGCAACCTCAAATGAACAACGTGTTCTTGTACTTGTCTTCTCAAAGATAAGTGCAACATTCTTTCCAATAAGTGGCTGTTCTACTATCCCTTTCTTCTTCTTATCCTTAAGTTCTGCTGCCAAATCTATAAGAAATTCAATCTCTTCTGCTGTGTAATCCTTCAATGTTAAAAAATCTCTACCCTTTAAATCCATAACGATTCTCCCTTCAGATTAATATAGTCTTCCGCATTTGTCATCGCAGAAAATTATATCCCATTATATTAGTATTCTATATCATATTTACAATAAATACTAGTAAAAACTGCCATATCAGACAATTCATTCTTGTCCCACATGGCAGTTATAATTATATTATTATACTTGTCATCTGCTATCTCTTAGAAGAAGCAATGATTCTTAATAACCTGATACTTTGAATAGCTTGCATACTTAGCTTTCTTCAATGATCTGAAGTTCTTGAATGTACCGATATTATTCTTACCAGCCAAGGCTTCTCTTGCTGCCTTCATACACTCATCTGTTCTAGGTCCCTTGTCAAGATACTGTGTCTGGAACTTAACACTTGGACCACCCTTACCGTCAGATACACCTGTAAACTGACCCTGAGCATATATTACCTTAGTAATTGTGCTTCCGTAATAAGGGCTTCTAACTCTATTCAATACTACATTGGCAACAGCCAACTTTCCTTCATATGGCTCCCATCCTGCCTCATAATCAATAAGACATGCAAGAAGGTAAACCTCTGTTTCTGAAACTGTCATTGGCTCATTGTAAGTTATCGGATTAGTAATCTTGTTAGCCGCAATTCTTGCCGCTTCTGCCGCTGCTTTTCTGGCTGCCTCTTCTTTAGCTTTTCTGGCTGCCTCTGCCGCTGCTTCTGCTGCTTCTTTCTCTGCAGCTTCTGCTTCTGTATATCCCCATGCAAATCCATAATCAAAAGATAAATTTGCTGCCGGAATATAACCCTTTATATCTCCGTTATACTTTACAACTACATAGCCACCGCATTTGCCTACTGCAATATACGATGCATCTTTGTCAGCTCTGCACAACACGGAATCTCCCATTGCTGAAGAATAGACACTTGTTGTATTAGAAGTGACTGTTACTGTTACATCTTTGCCATCTGCAAGTGCCTTTGCCTCGTCATTCATACATAAAGCACTTGTGCGAACATAACCTGTAAGGTTCTTAGAACTAATCTTTGCCCATTCACCGTTAGTCTCCAAAACACTCATAATAGAGTTAACATAAAGTCTTCCGGCAACATCCGCATTCTCGTCCGCCTGCTCATATACGCTAACATAACCTTCTGCAATAGAAATTGCCATATCTGCGTATATATCTTTCTCCTGGTTACTGTTATAGCCTGTTGCAACTATGTCTACCACATTCTCTGTGTAAGACGCCTCTTTCTGTTCTTTTTCAATCTGTCCACTTTGTTGCTCATAGGTAGGCTGTGCGACAACTACATCAGGAATGATTGGCATACAAAGCATAACCAAAGCCAAACCAATGTACAATGCCGACTTTCTACTTCTAAGTCTCATAAAGTTTTCCCTTTCCGGCAATTTTAATGCCTCTACAAATGTTACAAAATTGTTACATTTGTTACGGAAGTATTGTAGCAAAGTTACATTTATTTGTCAAATGCTTTGTAACACCGCACAAACACTGGCTTCAAAGGCATTTTCCACATTTTTCTACAAAAGTTTGTAATTTTTTTATCCCATACAATCCGTTGTGCAAGATGTATATTTATACTCGCTTTATTTGTGCATTTTTCACAGTAGCATATCACAAAAGTGTTCTTTTGCAAATACAAATATAACCGTCTCAACTTGTATAACATATGTAAGAATGGTATAATAATGGAGATTTATCTTAATTATCTGAGGAGGGAAACCATGAATAAACAATTAAAAGGAATTGCATTTATCTTATTAGCTATATACATAGTTCTTTTTGCTTCCGCATTCGACTGGGGTGCCTATAATCCAGGGGAAAATTTACTAGTAGATATTGCACTTTTAACATCATTAGTTGTTGTGACTATCGGCTTAGTTTTCAGCATAAAAAAAGACAAAAATAATTAACAGCACTTCCGCAAAGGAGCACTCAATATGCAAATCATTATAACCTTAATTATCATAATTATATTATGCTTTGTCCTAAACATTGATTTTAATTACATATTGATTGCCGCCGATGTGTTGCTATGCATTTTGGCTTTTACTTTTACAGTTGGCTTTATGTATTGTGTTATAAGACTCCTGTTTTCAAAGCGAAAAACTGCTACTTTTGTGCGAACTGACTTCCACAAACATATAAAAAAGAAAGTTGCTGTTTATCTTGTAGATGGAATTGAATATCCATGTGCATTCCCTGCAGAAAATATACTCGAGAAGCAATTGTACTCTACCGAGAAAACATGTCACGTTATGCTAGATATAAAAAAGAAGAAAGTCTACGACCTATACGCAGTTCTAACATGCATAATCGGTCTGACTTTCTGTATTGGACTTTGTATTATGTTAATGTTGTATCATTAAGTAATATATGTCTCTTTTGGAAAAAACAAGAAAATTTATACTTTCTGCAACATTTTGGTGTTACATGAGGGGTAAATTGGAATTTGTTAGCCTGTGTAATCTGAATCCGTAAATTTCAGCACATATTTTTTGGCTGTGTTTCGTATCCAAGTTTGCTTATGGTCCAAAAATGGGGTTACCAACGCAACATAGCTATTTGCACGCATCTTGTATAACGTATCAATAACATGTCCGTTAACATCTTCGTCTTGAAGCAAAGGAATAAGTACGCTGGAATAATCGCAATACTTCGTCTGTCCCAGAAGCATAACAAAACTTTGTCTACCTCTTTTAGCCCTTACGTCCAGACAAATATTTAATATCCTATCTATTTGGTTATTGCTAAAAGCTTTTTTAGATGAGAAAACAACTTGCCTTATTTCCTCACCAGTATCCCATAGTTTGTGTTCAAAATCATACCACTCATGAACATCAGAGACACTTTTCATATAAGGGAGATCTGGCAATATTTCATTGGGAATATTTTCTTCAGCTTTTGATAGTAAGCCTTCTATTTCTTTATCAAATTCTACTCTATTAAAAGAACCCATTGTGAAGCACACCTCTCCATCAAATTAAAATCCATACATACATTCAAACTTTCCTTAAACCCGAAAGTTAACTTCATTCTTACTAGAACATATCATTATCTACGATATCATTTATATGCTCATCTTTCTACAATTCTCCACCTCATAGATTTAGCAATAACATACGAACCATTTTTAACTTCATCCCTGTTGACATAAACATCGTCTGCCCAAACAATCCAATGATCCTCATTAAACATAACTGTCGTTTCCGTAATATCCCATTGGTTATCTTTTATCTGCCACTCTAAAAGATTTTCAAATTCAATTTCTACAATGGTATCATAAATACTTGTGACCATTATTTGAAGTATTAACTTTGTTTGCTCCGGATTAAACCGATGTCCATTCTCTATCCTTGATATCCCATTGTTATCGTACCTAACTCCAATGATATACCCATCATGCAACGAGTTTGTTTTATCAAGAAACCCCTTTATATCTTCGCCTGACTTTATTGCGTTAAACATTATTTTGCCCCCTTCGTCAAATTCTAAATAATACGCTCTATGCCTACTCTTCTACGCCAAACTCACTTATCACCTGAATCTTACCTGTTATATGCTGATTAAATATTTCTAAGTCTTCAGCCGGCACCCAGAACTCCTGATGATAGCTGCTGCCCACAACTTGTACCTTATATTGCTTACAATAGTCATCTTCCACCTCAAACTTGGTCACATATCCTTTATGATCCTCGTTATATTTGACATTCCACTGAGATGCAATTTCAGTTGCATATCTTTCATTAAGCACAGGATAAAATATAGGCTGGTCAGGAAGTCTTGGTGGAAATTTTGTGTAACCACTTTCCTTAATCAACTCTAATTCTTTAGTTCCTACAGGTCTATATAAAACCATTCTTTTCATCCCCCCTAACAACCCTAACCTCTATCTCATCACAATAAAAATGTACCTGACCATCCTCATAGTCCAGCACTTCATAGTGAACCTCGCTACAGACATCTCTCTGTAGTAAATCAACTATTTCCAAACCCGATATCCATCCGGAGAAATCACATTTAGCTCCTGAGACATTATTAAACCTAAAACAGATAATGTCCTTTCGTTCCGCATCACTCATAGTAAGCTCTATGCATACCTTGTCACGCCACTCTTTGTAGTCATACTCTCTGTACCAACGAAACTCCAACACATCATGAAAATGACACCATGCTTTATCCGGAAAATGAATCAAAAATTCATCTATCCCAATTATGCCTTTATATGCTTCTCTATCCACTTACTTTCTCCTCTGTCTCATAGCCTCATACGTAAGCACTGTACACGCTATGGCCGCATTAAGTGACTCCACTTCACCTTCCATTGGAATCTTTATAAGGTCGCTTGCCGCCTTAACAGCTGCGTCTGTAAGACCATTGCCTTCATTACCTATTAAGAACACAGTTTTCTTCGTATAATCCGGCTCCGTATATTCCATACTACCATCAAGGTGAGCTGCATACACATTAGCTCCCTGTGACTGTATATCCGACATAACTTTGGCAAAATCATCCACATACAGGAACGGAACTCGGTATATAGAACCCATAGTTGAACGGATTGTCTTAGGATTATATATATCCACCGTGTTCGTACTCATAACTACACCTGTAATACCGGCCCCCTCGCCCATACGCACGATTGTACCAAGATTTCCCGGGTCCTGAAGATTCTCCACACCTATTATAAGAGCCTTGTCTGTAAGAGTTTCTTCTATATTATATGTACGCATTTTTATGATAGCCATAACTCCCTGTGGTGTCTGCGTATCAGACATATGCATAAATACACTGTCTGACACTATCTCTATCTTGTCATAACTTATCCCAAGTCCGTTCTTAAACTCGCTATTATTCTTATCATAAGTTTCAGATATATACACCTTTACAACTCTATCTTTAGGTGCTTCTGACACCATCTTTACACCCTCAACCACGAACTCCTGACTCTCTCTTCTTGCTTTAGCCTTCTTCTGCAAAAGGAGTACATGCTTAACCTGTGAACTACTTGTACTTGTAATCATAATTTTCCCTTTCCAATCTTAATTTACATTTCATCTAGCAACTTGCTCTGACTCCGATTCAGATTCACCTTCTATTTCCAACTCATCACTTTCATAGTACGTCTCACCAAATATTGCCTGTTCCCTGCCACTCGCAGTCGCCAATTCAGCAGCCCATGAACTTGCCGCTTCTTTGTCCAAAACTATTGTAGCAATAGCAAAAAACTCTTTTGCGTTCTGCTCTGCACTACTTATCTCTTTATCAACCTCGCTTACAACAGACTCAGTCTCTTCTTCCGCATTTAAAACATTTTGCTCCTGATTGTCCATTTTAAATGCATTCTCGTCTTCTCTTCCCTTAAATATCAGGATATTGATACCCAACAGTACCACAATAATACCCATCATAACTAAAAAGACCACTGCTTTTTTATTCATACAAACTCCTTATGCAAACAAAGCGGTGCCCGCAGACACCGCTCCCCTAACCTTAATTACTTTGAAAGCAATGAGCTTACGTTAAACTCGTACTCATTGATATCCTTCTTCATCTCAAGAGCCTCATTAACATCATAGTCAACGAACTTACCTTCCTTATATGCAACAACTCTGTTGCTCTTTCCTGCACAAAGCAAATCTACTGCATATGAACCCATAACTGATGCAAACATACGATCCTTACATGTCGGAGCACCACCACGCTGCATGTAACCAAGAATAGTAGCTCTTGTCTCAATACCTGTTGCCGCCTCGATTCTTCTTGCCATACCTGTAGAATGACCGATACCCTCTGCATTAATAATAAGGTGATGCTTCTTACCTCTCTTACGTCCCTCAATAATGTGGTTAATAAGAGTCTGTTCATCATTATCATATCTTTCAGGAAGCAAAATATCCTCGGCACCGTTGGCAATACCACACCAAAGTGCAATATAACCTGCATTACGTCCCATAACCTCTATGATACTGCAACGCTCGTGAGATGTAGATGTATCACGAATCTTATCAATAGCCTCCATAGCTGTGTTTACAGCTGTATCGAAACCGATTGTGTACTCTGTACAAGCAATATCAAGATCGATAGTTCCCGGTATACCTATAGCATTAACGCCAATCTTAACAAGGTCTCTTGCACCTCTGAAAGAACCATCACCACCGATAACAACAACGCCATCAATACCGTGCTTCTTACAAGTCTCAAGTGCCTTAGCCTGACCTTCTTCTGTTATAAACTCTAAACATCTCGCTGTGTAAAGAATTGTACCACCCTTATGAATAATATCAGATACACTCTTCTTATCCATATCTATAACTTCGTCATTGATAAGTCCATTATATCCCTTAAGAATACCCTTAACCTTAAGTCCTCTCGCCAAAGCAGTTCTTACAACGGCTCTGATAGCCGCATTCATCCCCGGTGCATCACCACCGCTTGTAAGAACACCAATTGTTTTAATTTCTTTACTCATAATACAGACCAATCCTTTCCATAGTAGATCTCTCTCAATAATCTTTCCTTATTTAGTCAATTTTACCGCATTCTTTATGTGGTTTCAACATTTTTTTCACCAAAGACAGCACGAAGCTGTGCCAAAAGTTCCGCAGTAATCTTTACATTACGGCTGTTCGGAAGCGGAATACGCTTATTCTCTGCTGTGCAATACACAATAACATTGT
Source organism: Lachnospira sp. (assembly GCA_017397445.1). GTDB lineage: Bacteria > Bacillota > Clostridia > Lachnospirales > Lachnospiraceae > Lachnospira. The sequence continues at coordinate 12,919 of JAFQIQ010000001.1, read as the reverse complement.
CGTGACCGTCGGATACAGAAAGCATCGAAAGCATCATATCCTGCTTTTCACTATACTCCACTTCATCCTCAAAGCGAATCCAAAGTCTTCTTGGAACACTGTCAAAGCTTACAATCTTTTCGCAGATAAGCTTACCATTCTCATCCACATTGGCATTAACGCGACCTGTAACAAATATCTTATCACTGCTTTCTATAACTTCTCTATAAGTCGCATAATCTCTAGGGAATACAACCACTTCCACAATTCCCACAAGGTCCTCTAATGTCAGGAACGCCATCGGCTGTCCTGTCTTTGTTATTTTTACGGTTTTACCCATAATCATACCACCAACAGTCTGCTTGCTTCCATCAGAAACCTTAGTCTCTCCTGTCTCCTCATCAATCTCGAAGTCTGTTGTTACCGCAGATATATGCTTTTTCCACATAGCCGCATATTCATCCATAGGATGACCACTGACATACACACCAAGCACTTCCTTCTCAAACCCCAGAAGCTCCTCCTTGGTAAATTCAGTTACATCCGGCATCTTTATCTCGAAATCAGACTTATCCTCTTCTGCCGCAAAGTCAAACAATGACATCTGTCCGGATATAGCATCCTTAGCCTGCTTAGTCTCGTTATCAAGCATCTGACCATACACAAACACCATCTGTCTTCTCTTATTACCCCACGCATCGAAAGCCCCGGACTTAATAAGATTCTCAACGGTTCTTTTATTAAGCTCAACATGCATTCTTGATATAAAATCCTGCATGCTGGAAAATGTGCCAAGACTGCTTCTATTCTTAATAATAGCCTCAATAGTCGGTCTTCCCAAACTCTTAATCGCTGACAAGCCGAATCGTATAGCACCATCTTCGACACTAAATCCCATCTGTGATTTATTCACATCTGGAGGCAATATATTAATATTCATCTGACGGCATGCATAGATATATCCCGCCACCTTATTAGTGTTATCTACAACAGAGGTCATAAGTGCTGCCATAAACTCCACGGGATAATAAGCTTTAAGATAAGCCGTCTGATATGCAACTACTGCGTAACAAGCCGCATGAGACTTATTGAACGCATACTTAGCAAAATCTATCATCTGATCAAATATCTTATTCGCAACATCTTCACTGATACCGTTCTTTACGCAACCCGCAACACCATCTTCCTCTATACCGTGTATAAAGTTCTGGCGTTCTTTCTGCATCACTGACTCTTTTTTCTTAGACATTGCTCTTCGCACAAGGTCACTTCGTCCCCATGAATATCCTGCCAAGTCACGCACTATCTGCATAACCTGCTCCTGATAAACAATACATCCGTATGTAGGTGCTAAGATTGGCTCTAACTGCGGACACAGATATGTAACCTTATCCGCATTATTCTTACCCTCAACATACTGCGGAATAAAATCCATAGGGCCGGGACGATAAAGGGAAATACCCGCTATCAGATCCTCCAACACACGCGGCTTTAATTCCTTCATGAAGGACTTCATTCCCGCACTTTCAAGCTGGAATATACCATCACATTTGCCGGTACTGATAAGGTCATATACCTTTTTATCATCATAATCTATGTTGTTAATATCAAACTTCGGATTTACGTGATGAATGAGTTCTACTGCATCCCTGATAACAGTAAGTGTTCTAAGGCCCAAAAAGTCCATCTTAAGAAGTCCCAGCTCCTCCAGTGTAATCATATCGAACTGGGCTACAACTGCGCCGTCCGAACCTGCTGAAAGTGGAACATACTCATCTACTTCTTTCTCACTGATAAGCACACCTGCAGCATGCATAGATGCGTGCCTAGGCAAACCTTCAAGCCTTTTACACTTATCAATCATATCGTGTATCTGTGGGTCATTTTCATAAACGGCCTTAAAATCAGGTACATATTTAAGTGCCTTATCAATAGTAATACCTATTTCCTGCGGTACCATCTTGGCAACATTGTCAACCATAGCATACGGAAGGTCAAGAACTCTACCAACATCCTTAATAACCGCCCTTGCCGCCATAGTACCAAATGTTACTATCTGAGAAACTCTGTCTTTTCCGTACTTTCCAACAACATAGTCAATAACCTCCTGACGACGCTCATAGCAGAAGTCAACGTCGATATCGGGCATGGACACACGTTCCGGGTTGAGGAAACGCTCAAAAATCAAGCTATATTTAATAGGGTCAATATCTGTTATCTCAAGACAGTAAGAAACAATACTTCCCGCCGCAGAACCTCTTCCCGGACCTACCGCAATACCATTGACCTTGGCATAATTAATATAATCCCACACTATCAGGAAATAATCCACGTATCCCATAGTGTGAATAACATCCAATTCATAGTCCAGACGCTTCTTCAAATCATCACCGGCATCCGGATAACGCTTCTTTAATCCTTCCTTGCACAAATGTACAAGATAGGTCCAGGAATCAAAGCCTTCAGGGACCTCGTATTTTGGCAACTTAGTTACACCAAATTCTATAGTAACATTACAGCGGTCAGCAATTTTCTTCGTATTGGTAAGTGCTTCCAAGGCATAAGGAAACAACTCCGCCATCTCCTCCGGTGATTTGAGGTAATACTGCCCTCCGTCGTATCGCATACGGTTCTCATCTGACACTTTTTTACCGGTCTGAATGCATAGGAGTATATCATGTGCATCTGCATCATCTGCGTATGTATAATGCACATCATTAGTGCAGACAAGATCTATGCCGAGTTCTTTTGACATTCTTACCAGCTGAGGATTAACATACTTCTGATCCGAAATACCATGATCCTGCAACTCCAAAAAGAAATTACCTTTACCAAATATCCCCTCGTAACGTTTAGCTGACTCGCAGGCCATCTCATACATACCACGGGCAAGGTATCTTTGCACCTCTCCCGCAAGGCAGGCACTAAGTGCAATAATGCCTTCGTGATATGTTTCAAGCACTTCATAATCAACTCGCGGCTTATAGTAAAAGCCTTCCGTAAAGCCTCTGGAAACTATCTTCATAAGATTGCCGTAACCCTCATCATTCTCCGCAAGAAGAACAAGATGATAATAACGGTCCTCCGACTCTCCCGGCTGCTTATCCAATCTTGAGCCCGGCGAAACATACACCTCGCAGCCCAAAATAGGCTTTATCCCTGCCTCCTTAGCTGCTTTATAAAAATCTATTACTCCATACATAACGCCATGGTCAGTTATCGCAAGACTATCCATACCAAGTTCTTTGGCTCTCGCTGTTATCTCTTTAATTTTACTTGAACCATCAAGCAGTGAATACTCCGTATGCACATGCAAATGTGTAAAATCCATCTATATAACCTCCCTCCGTTATGTACCGAAAGATGACGTCATAACATTTCACGCCACCCTGACAATTATTTAATCTTCATACCATCTGTAAATACAGGTTCACTTGTAAGGTCAACACCTAACTTCTTAAATGTCTTAATATCCACATCCGACAACATATCCGATGTATGAACCTGACATCCTTTAAGCTTTGGAAGCTGCTCCATAGCTTTCTTTGCATTATCATCATTAAGCGCTGACAAAGCAAGTGCAATCAGCACCTCATCCGAATGAAGTCTCGGATTCCTACTGCCAAGATACGCAGTCTTTAAATCCTGAATCGGCTCAAATGCATTAGGCGCAATCAAATGAACCTCATCATCAACATTCCCCAGATACTTTAACGCATTAAGAATAAGTGCCGCTGAAGCTCCTAAAAGATCTGATGTCTTAGAAGTAATAATCTTTCCGTCATTAAGCTCAATTGCCGCAGCCGGAACTCCAAGTGATTCCGCTCTTTCCTTCGCAGCTACGGTAACCTTTCTGTCATCAGTTGTTATCTTTGCCTGTTTCATAAGAAGCTCTATCTTGTATATCTCATTGGATACTTCCTCGCCCTCTGCCATTAATTTAAGAGCTTTGTAATATCTTCTGATAATCTCCATCCTTGAAGCTTCTGAAACAATGTCATCATCAATAATACAGTTACCCACCATATTAACGCCCATATCCGTAGGCGACTTGTATGGACTCTCACCGTAGATTCCCTCAAATACAGCATTTAACACAGGGAACACTTCAATATCACGGTTATAGTTAACTGTCGTAACTCCATAAGCTTCCAAATGAAACGGGTCAATCATATTAACATCATTAAGGTCAGCAGTTGCCGCTTCATATGCAAGATTAACCGGATGCTTAAGCGGAATATTCCATATAGGAAATGTCTCGAACTTAGCGTAACCAGCCTTAATTCCACGCTTATTCTCATGATAAAGCTGCGAAAGACATGTGGCCATCTTACCACTGCCCGGTCCCGGCGCTGTAACAACCACTAACGGTCTGCTTGTCTCAATATAATCATTCTTTCCAAAGCCTTCATCGCTTACGATAAGAGGAACATTTGTCGGATAGCCTTCAATCGTATAATGCCTGTATACCTTTATACCTTTCTTTTCTAACTTTTCCTTAAATGCTGTGGCAGCCGGCTGTCCTGTAAACATAGTAACAACCACACTTCCAACATAGAGTCCGCAACTTCTGTATTCTTCTATAAGTCTCAAAACATCCTTATCATAGGTTATTCCAAGGTCTTCTCGTTTTTTGTTCCTCTCAATGGCATCTGCACCGATTACTATAATAATCTCAGCCTGTTCTTTTAGTTCTCGAAGCATCTTAAGCTTACTGTCAGGTGCAAATCCCGGAAGCACTCGTGATGCATGAAAATCATCAAAAAGCTTGCCGCCAAACTCAAGGTACAGCTTGTCCCCGAACTTACCTACACGCTCTTTGATATACTCTGACTGCATCTTCAGATATTTGTCGTTATCAAACCCTATTTTCATATTTATGTCCCCTTTTCTAAGCATCAATATCGCATATAGGGTGGACTCTTTACAGAACCACCCCACCTGCATTAACTAATCTAATTATTCGAATCGCCTTCTATCGGTTCTTCAATCCCTTTAACCTCACGATATATTTTCATAAACTGCTTTCCTGTAATAGTCTCTTCCTCATAGAGATATTCCGCAATCTTATCCAATACATCACGGTTAGCCGCAAGGAGCCTCTTCGCTTCCTCAAAGCATTCTTTGAGAAGTTTCTTAACCTCCTCATCAATAATAGCTGCAGTCTCATCTGAACAATTGAGTCGTGTATTTCCGTCAAGATACTTACTCTCCACAGTTTCAAGACTCATAAGTCCAAATCTTTCTGACATACCATACTGTGTAATCATAGAACGGGCAATCTGCGTAGCCTTCTCAATATCATTAGAAGCACCTGTAGTCACTGTATCAAATACAATTTCTTCCGCCGCACGTCCTCCGAGAAGTGTAACAAGACGAGTGACAAGCTCATCCTTTGTCATAAGGTACTTCTCTTCCTCAGGCACCTGCATTACATAGCCTAAAGAACCCATAGTTCTTGGAACAATAGTAATCTTCTGTACCGGCTCTGAATCCTTCTTAAGTGCTGTGATAAGTGCATGACCAACCTCGTGGTACGCAACTGTTCTCTTCTCTTCCTTACCAAGAATTCTATCTTTCTTTTCTTTACCGGCTATTACAACTTCTACAGCCTCGAAAAGATCCTTCTGAGAAACAACCTTTCGCCCGTCCTTTACCGCTGCAATGGCAGCTTCATTAATCATATTCGCAAGGTCTGAACCTACCGCACCACTTGTTGCAAGACCGATTTCCTCAAGGTCTACAGTCTCGTCCATACGAACATCCTTTGAATGAACCTTCAAAGTATCAACTCTTCCCTTAAGATCCGGCTTATCTACGATAATTCTTCTGTCAAGTCGTCCCGGTCTTAAAAGTGCTTTATCAAGAACTTCAGGGCGGTTCGTTGCCGCCAGAATAAATACACCCTTTGATGAATCAAAACCATCCATCTCAGCAAGAAGCTGATTCAATGTCTGCTCACGCTCATCATTGCTGCCGCCGTATCTTGAATCACGGCTCTTACCAATAGCATCAATCTCATCGATAAAAATAATACATGGTGCCTGCTTCTGAGCTTCCTTGAAAAGGTCTCTTACTCTCGAAGCTCCTACACCTACAAACATCTCAACAAAATCTGAACCGGCAAGTGAGAAGAATGGAACATTCGCCTCTCCTGCAACAGCCTTTGCAAGCAATGTTTTACCTGTTCCCGGAGGTCCTACAAGAAGAGCACCCTTCGGCAGCTTAGCTCCAATCTTTACATACTTATCAGGATCATGAAGGAAGTCAACAATCTCGGTAAGAGACTCCTTAGCCTCATCCTGTCCTGCAACATCCTTAAATGTAACACCGGTCTTCTTCTGGACATAAACCTTAGCAGTGCTCTTGCCTACGCCCATCATTCCGCCGCCCTTTGAAATCTTGCGGTATACAAACATAAACATCCACACTGTAAGAAGTAATGGCAGAATATATCCTACAAGGAAGTTAATAATAGATGAACTTGAATCCGGAATATAACCGGAAACCTTTATTCCTTCCTTCTCTTTCAAGTCCTGAACTAACTGTTCATCATCCACATAACCTGTGTAATAAGTGTATTCAATCTTCGCCATATCTTTAATCTGGCTCACTGCATCACTTTCAGCCTCTTCCTTAACCGGAATAATTATAATTCTGTCTGCTGCAAACTTAACCTCTGAAACCTTGCCCTCATCAATCATATCCATAAACTCAGTATATGAGATTTCTTTATATGTGGCATTTCTCAAAAAGCCGTTTGCCATAGTGATTCCAACACATGTTATAACACCAAGAATCAACAAAATGATTATCATAGAGAAATTCTTTGGTTTCTTTTCATTATTCTGGTTGTTGCGATTATTACGATTATTCGGTCCCTGACCATTACCATAACCGTTAGGTCCCTGACTATTCATCGGGCCACCCATACCGTTATTCATTCCGTTAGGGCCGCCATACCCCATACCATTCGGCATTCCGTTAGGCATTCCATATCCGTTTGGCATTCCGTTCGGATTGCCATAACCACCGTACCATCCGCCCGGCATTCCATTCGGCATCCCACCGGGATTGTCATAACCGCCTGGCATCCCATATCCGTTCGGAGCTCCATTAGGTGCTCCATAACCGTAACCACCATTCATCCCATTGGGATTATTGTTCGGAGCATTATTATCAACTCCTCCATGATTGCTGTTTTCCGGTCTGTCACCTGAGTTAACCTCGTCACCGCGACTGCCGGAATTATCTAAACCAGCATCATACTTATTATCTATGCCGTTATCCATACTCGCCTTTCCTCTTTCAAATATAATATACCTCTTTAAAACACTTCTTTATTATATATTTTGAGCAATTATAAATCAACCCAAAAAGATGGTTTTAATATTTGTTAATATTAACTTTATAATTTATCTTAACCAACTATCCTGCCTTTAGCCAAAGCAATAAAATAATTATCTTCTGTCCTGTATTGGAAAAATGTCACATCATTCTTTACACGCCCTGATTCATCCACTAGAACAGCTTCTTTACCCATATCAAAATGCGTTTTAGATATACTTAATGCAATACCTTCCCCTGTCAGCTTCCCATAGGCTTCTTTTAGAGTCCAAAGGCTAAAAAACCTTCCTTCTTTATCTTCCTCGCACTCATTAATCCAACCGTATTCTTTTTCGGAAAAAAATCTTTTTGCAACATTTTCTCTAACCGGTCTGTCACCTTCTATATCCACCCCAACCGGGCAGTCTGCAACCACACAAACAACATATTTTCCGGCATGAGATATATTAAAATATATATCTCTATGTGTCGAAAATACAGGCTTACCATTAGAAACCGTTGCTATTTCATAGTCATATTCACTGTCATATTCACTAATACATTGACATAAATCATATGTGACAATCTCCGGTTTTTCTGTTTCACTAAGCTTTTCCCAATCACGCAAAACCTGATTAAGCAAAACCCCCGATGCCACACATCTGCATCGGTCTTTGAATGACTTTAACCTATCAGCTTTTTCCTTTCTGTACAGACTTATATTATTATAAGCTTTATTATAATTATTTTCATCTAAAAGGCAGTCAATATCCGCCATCGCTAACAATATTTTACCCATAATCCTCACCATTACACTATGTAATATAAAGGCAACAACAATCTGCTAAGATACTTAAACACCGGCGACACCGGAGTCAGGCTCACAAACACCGGACATAATACCAGGCAGGCTATAGCCAAGACCGGAATTATGGAAACCATAAGCTTCTCATCCGGAATAACAACTGTCAGAATTGCTACAAACAGTTCTATCGCTACAATATAGCACAGCATTTTTACAAGTTCAAAGGGATAATCAGCCGTTCCCGTCAATGCCATTGAAACTTCTGCTGACACCGCAAAAAGTACGGTTGGCACAAACACGTATATAAATCGGCTGACCTTCGAAAGATGTGCAGGCAAAGCAACAAACACACCCTTTTTCTTTTCCGTTTTCCACCATACGCCGCCGTAAAGCCCTGCCACAAACACTAACACAGCAAGAACTCCCCTTATAGGAAACACTGTTTTCGCTTCCTGCATCTGCATCGGTCTTCCGGAGTCATCTATTTCCTCAAAATCTATTCTGAATGTTTCATTACTGCTTCCATAATTCTTATAATTAGCCTGTATCACCTGTATTGCTTTTTCTTCTATTCCGTCAAATACTTCTGCTGTCTGTGCATAACTTACCGCTACCTCCAACGTATATACACGAAAAATCTCAGCAAAAACTATTTCCTTAGTCATAGTTGTAAGCATATCAGCTGAAACACCCTGTACCAATTCTATACAGCCCTCATACTCTCTTGATGTCAGTGCCTCCGTCAAACCATCCTTAAAAAAGAAACCATGGTCTGCATGTTTGCCGGTCACATCTGATAACAGCTGTGACTTGTCCTCAACCACATAAAACTCCACGCTGTATTGCCCTTTTATTAAGTGCTCAACTGCATCTGCCACTATCCCATCATCATCTGATACACATAATGCTACCTTCGGGACGCCCTGTTCATTCATTATCGGCATCTTTGATACCGCAAAACATATGACCGGCATACCTATAAGAAATACCATCATCACTGGTGATTTCAACTGTCTTTTTATTAAAAGCCACAGCCAAAACAATAATCTTTTCATACTCTATTCTCCATAAATGCCACAATTCCCATAAAAGCCACTGCAAACAAAGCATTTATCCCAACTGTCAAAAGTTCCACAGAACCTGTTAATATCTGATTACACATATCAAACATATATCTTATCGGTGTTATGGTGCCTATCTTTCCAACCACAGACGGAAGCATGGAAATTGGCATAAAGCACCCTGCGCAAAACATCATTACAACCGACAGCAGAAATAACAAAATAACTCCCGAAACTGACTTTCCGGCAATCCTAAATATCACCCCCGCAAATGAAAACACCGCAAGCATTAACACAGCCAACGCACACACGCCAAGTAATACATCTGTCAATGCTGCATCATTATACTGAATTATCAGTTTCTTACTTCCATCACTATTAACTACTGTTTCTTTTATACTTCCTACCACAGTCACAGCTTTGGCCACAACCGGAAATCTGACAACCATCAGTGAGACCAGTGCATACACAACACTTATTACTGTCCAAAATACTGTGGATACACCAAGCACTTTATATATATGATTAGCCCCCGGTGTCACACCGAAACGCTTCAATGCTACATTTAGCACTCTGCCCTCTGATTTAAGCAGTTCCACACAAGTTATTCCACCCATCAGAAGAAACAACAGCATACCGGTTGCCGTATAAAACTGCACTGCGCTTGAAGCTCTGTCTCCATTAACATCCACAACCTCATAATACGCTTCTCTATCTATAACATACGCTATGTATCTGAGATTCATATATGTATTGGCATTTTCTCTGTCTTTATCACTTCCTCCAAGTTCACTAATCGTATCATCCACAGCATATATTCCTGCCTGAGCACTGCTAAGGTCCGATGCTGCCGACCTTAATATCTCACGAAAAACCACTGAGGAATTATTAACATCACTGCTGGGAAATACAATTCTTGCCGGGGTATTTTCGCCATACAGAATTGAACTTATAAACTTTTCCGGAAGCACAATCACAGCGTTAATATTACTCGCCTTCATATCCTGCAAAGCATTTTCCTCACTGTAATAATTAACAAATGTACAGGCCTCCTTTACGGCATCTACATTCTCAAGCATTCCAAAAGCCTGCTCAATATACATATTTTCTTCTTTGCTTTCCTCACTTTGTGGGTAAACTACACCCACTTTCATAACATTTGCCTTATCATCGGTGCTCTCCGTAACTTTCACCAAGGCTATTGCCATAATTACCATAAGCACCGCAAACACAAGCATGCCGGCCATAATCTTCGGCAACGCCATAAATGCTGCTTTCATCTGTAATGCAAACAGCATCCGATGTTTTTTTATCTTTTTCATAATCTTATATACTCCATAAGTTTCTCCCCATTAGGACAGCCTTCCAACTCTTGCATAACGCCGTCTTTCAGAAGATACATACGATTACAAAGTGCAAGTTCACATTCTTCATGACTTGTCAGTATTACAGTTCCTCCTACTGAAAGATACTTTTTCAAATATGACTTTATATCCTCTTTACACACTATATCTAAAGAAGCTCCAGGCTCATCCATAATAATTATTGGCGGAAAATTAGCCAGTGCACAGGCTATGCTAAGTCTTTTTTTCATACCTCCGGAAAGTTTATCAACCCTTGTATAAAGATACTCTCCCAACCCCAATGCCGCAGGTGTGCCACTTACCAAATCCTGCTTCAAATCACGCCTGCTGTCACAATACCAAAATTTCAGATTATCATAAACCGACAACTGCTCCATAAGCGGATTTTCCTGCGGGACATATCCAATCATATCCGAAAACATTCCCTTATTCTTAAAAGGATTCTTCCCTGCATATGTAAGTGTGCCCTTGCGTGGCTTATTAATTCCGGACAAAATACTTAAAAGCGTTGACTTACCACAACCGTTTGCCCCAACTATGCCCACACATTCGCCCTGTTTCACATAAAAAGAGGCTCCTTTAAGCACCTTTTTCAAACCGTAATTCTTACATATATTGTCAACTTCTATAATATTAGTCATACTTAATCCTTCTTTACTTAATCAAAATATCCTACATATTTTATCTTATATTTGTCACCAAACATATGCTCATACAAATCCACAAAGTAATCGTCTGTCATGCTGGCAATATAGTCCACAACTATCTGATTAGCTTCCGTCTCTTCGTAATCCACCACCGACGGGCCATATCCGCGATACTGCTTAACAAAATCTATATGATGCTTATATATCAGAGAATCCCTGTTACCATTCTTAACATCCTTAAGGAATGCTTCATACATCGCTTCCATCATAGGTTGCACACTTTCTTTGTACTGATTGCCCTCATCAGAATTCCTGTAGATAATCTCACCATTCTCTTTCTTCGCCTTCTTAAGCATCTCAAATACTTCCTTATCCATAGAAAGATAAGGCTTTCCATAACTATTCTCTATAATATTAACCGACAAATTGTTGATAATCTCTGCATTGTTACTTCCTATATCTGCTGACGCAAATACATTTTTAGCCGAAAGCATCCCCACCTTCTCAGCATCCTGTCTGTCTTTACCAAGATATGCAATTATATCACTGATTCGCACAACGCATCCTTCAAGTGTACATGGCACCAGCTTTCCTATATTCTGCTCATCTCTGATGCACCCTTCAACCCTTCTGTCAAACTCTGTAAAATCCGCAAGTGGCTGTGGTCTGTATTCCTGCTGTTCCATCTCGCCATTGTGACAGATTATTCCATCCAATGTCTGCAAACTTATATTCCAATTAATCATTCTGTCAAGAACACCAACACTCTGTACATTATGGTTAAAATAACGTCCTGTTTCACCGTGATAAATAGCACTTAACTGTCTTTCCCCCTCATGACCAAAAGGAGTATGCCCCATATCATGCCCCAAAGCAATAGCCTCAATTAAATCAATATTAAGTCCTAACACTCTTCCTATATTTCTTGCTATTCTTGAAACCAGCTGCACATGATATGAACGCCTGCTGATGTCGTCATTCTTACTAAAAGAAAACACCTGTGTCTTATCCGCATATCTACTGTAATAGGGCACATTCATAATCTTCTCCACATCCCTGACATATGCCGGTCTCCAAAGACTTGGTTTATCTCTGTCCTGCACACGTCTCACAACATCCTCATCTTTGCAAGCATAGTCGAACACTACATGATTCGCTCTATCTTCCTTTATACGTTCCTGTAATTCATCCGACAATTTCTTGTAATTTGCCATAATTCCTCCACTTATCAACAGGGCGCCTTCGGCGCCCGCCACTTTTCCACAAACGCCTACACCAAAAACCTTCTAAGCGCACTGACACTATAACATCTCTTACTCATAAACATCTCGCTATATTTCTCAAAGTTTGTATACGAATGCTCAAACTGTCTTGAATAGAGATGTGCCATATCAATCTGTTCTGCCTTACTAAGCTCTTTGCCATTAATCAGCCACTTAGCCACATCCAGATGCTTTAGTATTATGTATCCAATAATACCATTCTTTACTTTAAGCACCAGATTATAATCATATACCGAATCCAGAAAATACCTAAACACATAGTACATCATCAACTGTCTGTACTCAAACTGTCTGTCGGCATAGTACTCATCAAACTTCTCATAGCACTGCGCCATAAATTCCGCACCAGTGCAGTCCGCCTCATTACAACGCTCCATAAAGGACTTCTGCACATCAAGACACTTAAACCAGTCAGGATTGATAACTTCCATGTCCTTGAATTCTTCAAAGAACT
>JAFQIQ010000097.1 GCA_017397445.1 Lachnospira sp. | reverse complement strand
TTACGGTATCAGCGGAAGAAAGTGACACGGAAGAAACTGCAATCGTAAAGCCTTTGGAATATGTCGAACTGTACTATGAAGATAAAAAACTTTGGCTGGATGATGACGGTACTCTTTTAAAAGGCGGTTATCGTATTGAAGCTTCAATTGATAAGCAGTTAGATACTTCTGTGTATGCGTGTTTTATAAAACAGGATTCAAAGGGAAGTGAAGAAAGACCGTGGTATGAATTATATGTTTATGATTATGATAAGCAGTCATTTGTGTCTAGTAGTATAAGTATCGGAGAGGATTCAAGCAGTATTATTCAATATAACATTGATAAAGATGGGAATGAAACTGTCGCAAGTGAAAATGTATTCAGTATATTAAACGCCCTGTGGCTGTATGCTGAAGTTGTAGACTTTGACGGCTGGAGACAGTTCGATACTTTGGATACATTGGTTACAAATATCCCAATGTTTGACACGGAAGAAAGTGCTAAAAATTATTTTGTTAATGGAGACAGGTCGGGAATTATTAACGATAGTTATGACAACATGGTTTCTGATGACTCTTTCGGACTTAAAGGATTTCAGGCAGATAATACTATCACTGCTACTTGGACAGGCACAACGCATGACGATGTGATTGATACATACAACAAAGCTAAAGTGGGGATTCGTCCCGGATACGCTTATAAAAGTGCCCCCGGACAGATAGCTGTAAGAAGTACGGTATTACAAGAATATGACATAGCAGATAAAACATTCACGAAGCTGTATGAAGAATTAAAGCCCAGTGATGACACTTTGTTCCTGCGGTACTTGGAAGTCATACCCAACTATCAGAAAACGGCACTAAGTACAATGTATGTTGGAAAAAGTTGCTGGATATGGTTCAACGCAGATGGAACTGTGGAGAAAGTTGTGAATGATTTTGAACGTAGTGGCGGCGGTTCGTCTGATAGTGAGTATAATAGTGATTTTTATTTAATTAAAGTAAAAGGGTTTGCAGATTCAATTAGTGAATGGCTAAAAGACCCCATATACTATATTGAATGGAAAGGCACTTCTTTAGATGAGGAGCTTTTGGCTGATTATGTTGAACCGGATGACACGTCTGTATCTGTGTATTGTATTGGTGTGAGTGATTCAGGTGTAAAAAAACAATATGATTATTTAGCATTAGACCCGTTCATTGATGAATTAACTATTTGGTCTAAATTTGGAATGGTCACTAATACATTTAATCAATTTGAAATCAATTTGGATGTGATAGAAGCTACTATGTTGCAAGATGGTCTTACTTTTGAGGGAGAATTTTATCTTGTTCCACAATATAAAAAAGATAGTCGGCAATATATTAGAGGTTGCACAACTTCAGTCAATATTTTCACAGGCGAAGTGAATAACATTGTAGAAGAACCGGGTGAGGATGATGTAATTGTTCCAGTTACACCACCCGATGATGATGACGATGATGATGATGACCCTGATGATTCCGGTTTGCCTGATATTGGCGGCATCGGTGATATTCCAACTTTTATGATTAATTTGATAAAGTCGTTTTTTGGTTTTGTTGGTTATGTACCGAATTTGTTAGGTGTTATTTTCCCTTTTTTACCGACTGAGATTAATTATCTTCTTTCTCTTGGCTTGGTTGTTTCTGTTGTTCTTCGTATTGTAGGTCGTTAGGAGGTTATTTTTGTTTTGAATACTTTACAAAAAATATTCCAATGTGCTTATGGTGTTATGAATATTAAAATGAATCTTTTTGGTTATCCAATTTCTATGTGGAATATTTTTATGTATTTCATTATTTTAGGAATTCTTTGTACTCTTGTTTATAAAATTTTAAGTTAGTTTTTATTTTTTTTCTGTCGGTGGTGTATGTGGATTGAGTCTTTGTTTTATTTCTTCTGCTTCAAGGATTGTTTTATTTATAATTCCCTTGTTATGCAATTTTACCACAGCGTTGTAAATTCCATCTTCTACACCTCTTGATATTGCTGATTTTAGGAAAAACCATAGAGCGTCTATTATTAGTATTAAAACTATCAGACAAAGAATTAAAAATAATATTAATGAATCTCCTAATGAATGAATAAAATGTTGCATTTTTATATGCTCCTCTCTGTAAAAATATTTATAACTTTATCACATGAAATTATGAAAGACAAGCCCCAGAGCTTGGAAAGGATGGTTGTTATGAGTTTATATAATAATATTGTAGATTTATTTCTTGTTGTTTTGTTTGGTCTTGGCTGTCATTCATTCGCCGTTATTGTTGTGGATGGCATTGTAAAATTGAAAAAATTAATCCTTAAAAAAATCGGAAAGGGTGAAGTAAATGAATGATGATTTTATTGCAGAAATATCTGTTAAAACTGGAACAGATAATATTATATCGGTCAGCGGCAACGATGTTGAAGTTCCCGTTGAAACTTCTCCGCCGGATGAAACGGAAACTGAAACGGCAGGTGAAGAAAATATTGTCTCGGTATCGGGTAATGATAGTAATTCTGATACTGGTTCTGATGACGGTTCTTTTTCCGAAAGTGTTTTCGGAAATAGCGTGTATGTTCCCTATGACGATTCAGGACTTGTGGCACAGGTTGGTGCGCTCTCTTCGGATATATCGGAACTAAATACCAGTATTCAAGGTCTGCACGCGACTGTGATTGGTATATATGTGCTCTTGACCATGTTATTGGGATTTACTCTCTTTAAATGGTGTGAGCAGAAAATAAAACGGTTTATGAAAGGAGTATTTAACAAATATGAATGAGTTTGTTTATGAAATGATTTTGAAAAATTGTAGTGATACAACTGTTTTTACTCCGGAAATGCTTTGCTATTTGATTGCGTTTATGTTGATGCTGGAGTTCTTCGGCGGTATCTTTGGACTATTTGCGAAGACCATGGATAAAGTAGGAGGTAAAAAATGAGTGTTTCGTCTCTGTATTTAAAAAGTGGGATGTTACTTATTTTGCTTTTTTTTTCTTTCCTTTTACTTTTATGTAAGTGGTATGGAGGTGATGATTAAATGTCCGGTATGACGAAATTTATTTTTTTATTCATATTCCTGTTGATGCTCTATATGTCTATTGCTTTACGTATTGCAGTTACGCATCCGCTACGTACAATCTTTTACGGTATTTATGATTTTGTCCGTTACGTGTTTTATAAGCAGTGGAGAAGATGTGGTACAGGAAAATTAATTGCTTTTACTGCCCTGTTTGGTAAAGGTAAAACATTATCGGCGGTTCACTACGTTGTCTCACGGTATAAAAAATATAATGACAAAAAAGTATATGACTTTGCCCGGAAAAAGTGGG
>JAFQIQ010000096.1 GCA_017397445.1 Lachnospira sp. | reverse complement strand
GTACCAGTTGTAATAGTGGATGGAGACAAGGTGACTGTTGAAGTTGGTGAAGTAGAGCATCCAATGGTAGAAGCACATTATATTCAGTGGATTGCTATTGAAACAACAAGAGGTAGTCAGAAAGTTAAATTAGAATATACAGATAAACCAAGAGCAGAGTTTAAACTTGTGGATGGAGAAGAATTTGTGGCAGCCTATGAGTACTGCAATTTACATGGGTTATGGAAGAAATAAGATATAGCAAATAGAGGTACAAATTTCAGTTTGTACCTTTGTTTGAATTGTGCCGCATTGTTCAAATATTGAATAAGATACATATAGCTATTATGGAGATTAAGTTCTTTGTAATAGCTATTTTTGTATGAATGTTCGGAGAAAGTTTCTCAATAAATTGGCAGAATAAAAAACAGTTCTGTTGTTTTATATAAATATGTGGTATAATAAAAAATGTGTTTGATTTACATTGGTTTAGGAGCGTTTTTATGAAAGAATTACAATATCCTTTTGATAGCGAATATATACTTAAGAAGAAAAAGTCAATTAAGCGACAGCTGCTTTCAAGAGAAGGTGTGTCTTATATTGAAAAGAAAATCGCTGTTTTAGGTGGTTCTACAACTCATGATATAATAACTATTATGGAGTTGTTTTTACTTAACTATGGTATTAAGCCTGAATTCTATGAGTCAGAGTATGGGCAGTATTGGCAGGATGTTATGTTTGACAATCCTGAGCTCGTTGAATTTAACCCGGATTTGGTTTATATACACACTACAAGTCGCAATATTAAAGAGTATCCGGAGATGATGGCTACTAATGAGCAGGTTGACGAGCTTATTAACAGTACATTTGCACATTATAAAGTTATGTGGGATAAGATTATGGATACATATAAGTGTCCGATTATCCAAAATAATTTTGAGATGCCTTCATACAGGATTCTTGGCAACAAGGATGCGGTAGCTTCCTTTGGAAGAGTTAGTTTTGTAACAAAACTTAATATGGCTTTCTATGACTATGCTAACAGTCATGAGAATTTTTATATTAATGACATTAATTATATGGCTGCCTGCTACGGTTTACAGTCGTGGGCAGATCCGTTTTATTGGCATATGTATAAGTACGGTATGGCTGTACCTGCTATTCCCGAGTTTGCATATAATTTGGTCAATATAATTAAGTCAATTTATGGAAAGAATAAGAAGGCGTTTGTTCTTGATCTTGATAATACACTTTGGGGCGGAATTGTAGGCGATGACGGTCCAGAGAATATAGAGATTGGCCAGGAAACATCTGTTGGTCAGATATACAGTGAGTTTCAGGAATATATTAAGGCCCACAAAGATATTGGCGTTATGCTTAATGTTAACTCTAAGAATGACTACGATAATGCTATTGCGGGGCTTTCAAGACCTGATAGTGTATTGAAGCCGGACGATTTTATTATAGTTAAAGCAAACTGGAATCCGAAGGATATGAATACGGCAGAGATTGCGAAGGAGCTTAATATTGGTGCAGACAGTCTTGTGTTTGTGGACGACAATCCTGCTGAAAGACATATTGTTGAGTCGCAGATTGAAGGTGTGGCTGTTCCGGAGGTGACAACACCGGAGAGTTATATAAGAATATTGGACCGCTCCGGTTTCTTTGAGGTTACTAATTTCTCAGAAGATGATGTTAAGCGTAATGAGATGTATAAAGCGAATATGGAAAGAAAACAGCAGGAGACAAGTTTTGCTGATTATGGCGAATATTTGAAGTCTCTTGATATGGTGGCCGAGATAAAGCCTTTCAGTCCTGTTTATATGTCCAGAATTGCACAGCTTACCAACAAGAGCAATCAGTTTAATCTTACAACAAAGCGTTGTAGTCAGAGTGATATAGAGAATTTTGCTGCTGATAATAATTATATTACTCTTTATGGCAAGCTTGAAGATAAGTTTGGCGATAACGGAGTGGTTTCCGTTGTGTTTGGTCATAAAGAAGCTGATGTTTTCCATATTGATCTGTGGCTTATGAGTTGCAGGGTATTGAAAAGAGATATGGAATTTGCTATGATGGATGAGCTGGTTGCTAAGTGTAAGGAATGTGGTATCAAACGCATTGTAGGATATTACTATCCAACAGCTAAAAATAAGATGGTAAAGGATTTTTATAATCTGCAGGGATTTGCTAAAACATCGGAAGATAATGATGGTAATACTGTGTGGGATTATGATGTTTCTGAATGCTATGAAAATAAAAATAATTATATAAAGGTGGTAAGATAATGGCTAGAGAAGAGATTTATAAGTTATTGAATGAAGTGTTTCAGGATATGTTTGACGATGAGGATATCATAGTTAATGATGATACAACCGCTGATGATATTGATGATTGGGATAGCCTTGAGCATATTAATTTAATGGTTGCGGTTGAAAATTGTTTTAAGATTAAGTTTACTATGGGTGAAATCACTAATATGAAAAATGTTGGTGAAATGGTGGATATTATTCAGGAAAGGATAAGTAAGTAATGAAGTTTCATCATGTTGGTATAGCTGTAGAGGATATAGAAACTTCACTAACAGATATAAAGAAACAATATTCTGTTAGTGAAGTATCTGAAATAGTGTGGGATAATAACCAAAAGGCATTTCTTTGCATGGTAACTATGGAAGATGGTTTTAAGATGGAGCTTATATCGGGAGAACCGGCTAAACCGTGGATAAAGAGAGGGCAACATTTGTATCATGTTTGCTATGAAGTGAATGATATTTATGCTGAAGTTGAAAAAAAGTGTCAGTCTACTGGCAGTATTTTAGTTTCAGAACCTAAAGAGGCTATACTTTTTTCGAATAAAAAAGTAGCATTTATTAGAACTGCTTTAGGCCTTATTGAGCTTGTAGAAGAATAAAATGTTACTAAGGGAGATGATAATGACTTTAACATCCTTCAATTTTTTATGTTTTTTTGCTGTATTATTCGTGCTGTATTATTTGGTGCCGCATAAAGCTCAAAATGCTTTATTGCTATTAGCTAATGCGGTATTCTGTTATTTTGCCGGAGGAATATATTTAGTGCTTTTTTTGTCAATATTGACACTTATTACATATTTTGGAGCAATTATTGTTGAGCGGTATAAGGAAGGTAAAAAGCAAACGTGTGTTGTTATTATTACGGTGCTTATATGTATGACTTTTTTAATTGCATTAAAGTATGTTAATTTCTTTATATATACAGGAAATGGATTATGCAGTGTTTTTGGTGGTTCATATATATGGTCACCGATTAATATAATTGCACCTCTTGGAATTTCGTTTTTTACATTGCAGTTGTTGGGATATTTTTTCGATGTTCAGAGACAGTTGCACGGTGCAGAGAAAAATATTTTGAAATATTTTGTGTTTGCATCTTTTTTTCCTCAGATAATATCCGGTCCAATTAATAAATATTCAGATATGCAGCCACAGTTATCTGAAGGTAGAAAATTTGATTATGATGAATTTAAGAACGGTCTGTTGCGTATGGCATGGGGATTCTTTAAGAAATTAGTTATTTCCGAGAGAATGGCAGTAATTGTAAATGCTGTTTATTCAGATTATCATGCGTATACTGGCTTTTATATTGTTATAGCTACGATTTGTTTTGCTGTTCAGTTGTACACAGATTTTTCAGGTTATATGGATATTGCACTTGGAGCAGCGCAGGTGTTAAGAATTAAGATGGCGGAAAATTTCCAGACACCATTTTTTTCACGTTCAATTTCTGAATATTGGCGTAGATGGCATATTACATTGGGTGTTTGGTTTAAGGATTATGTGTTTTATCCTATTTTGAAGTCGGATTTGTTTGTTAAAATAGGCAATATATCAAAAAAGAAACTAGGAAAAAAGCGTGGTAAGAAGGTGCCTACGTATATTGGCATGGTTGTGTTATGGTTTTTGACAGGTTTGTGGCATGGCGGTTCATGGAACTTCATAATTGGTTCGGGATTGTTACATTGTTTTTATATAGTAGGAGGACAACTTCTGGAGCCGGTTTTTGAAAGAATGCGTGTTTTATTTAGGGTTAATACGGAATGGTTTGGTTACAGACTGTTTCAGATTATAAGGACATTCATTCTTGTATGTATTGGATTTGTGTTTTTTAGGGCAGCAAGTTTAACAGATGGTATCAAGATGCTTGGAAATATCTTTACATTTGATATAAGTGTATTTAAACCTGATAATTTCTTTGCACTTGGACTAAGTTTTTCAGACTTGATTGTTGCACTTGTTTCGTTACTTGTATTGTTCGCAGTTTCTTTGATTAAAGAAAAGACTGATGTCAGAGAACTTTTGTCAAAGCAGAATATTGTGATAAGATGGGGAGTGTATTATGCACTTATATTTGCAATAATCATCTTTGGATACTATGGTTTGGGCTTTAATGTTGGGGATTTCATATATCAGCAGTTTTGACCAGTTGGTGCGATAGGGGGAGCTGTGAAGAGATTAATTATACTGAATTTGATTATTGCTATACTTTTAAATTGTATGGCATGTAATGTTAAGAACACTGATAGTAGTTCATTTCAAGATGAAGAAGCTACAGAAGTTGTTTACAGAGAAGAGTTTTATAATGTTGTAAGTACTAAGGATTCGGTGGATGAGTTTTTTCAAGCGGTTGGTAACTTAAAAGGTGGCGGCTTGCTTACAGGAGTGTCTTTTGACAAAATGTACTGTTTTAATGTTACTCCTGAAGAAGTTGCAAATCAGACGGATTATAAGATATTTAAGTTTTCTAATTCCTCTTGTTCATGTGTAATGATTGATGGTGCGGTTTATGAATTATGCGCATCTTTTGGAGGACATGGTTTTGTTAACGCATTTCCCTGTGATTTTGATGAGGATGGGGTTGTTGATTTGCTTGTCGCGTCATCGTGGGGATCGGGCATGCATCGTTCAGAGATATCGGTGTTTAATGTAAGAACTAAGAAGTCCACGGTTATATATAGTACAGCAGATACCGATAATCCAAGGGTTGAGCTGTTTATATTGAAAGAATCGTCTGAAAAATATACAGTTTTTACAGCGGATGAGTTAAGTTTTGAGATGCGATATTCTCAGGATACACTTGATAAAATTGATTTTAGCACGATGTCTATTGAAGATGAAATAGATATGGGGATTAATCTTAAAATGCGTGCAACAGGTATTGCAGGATATGTAAGTGCTAAAGATGGAGTGGCCGTTTTTGAACCATATATAGAGTAATAAAATATGTATTAAATATTTTTGAGTTGGCTGATTTTCAGCCAACTCTTTTTATTTATATATTGACATGTGTATATAAAAGTGATTATAATGTATATATCGTATATATACAATTATGGAGAGGTGACTATGGATATTATTATTTCTAATTCCACAGGCGAACCAATCTACACGCAGATTACGAACCAGATTAAGAATATGATTATGAATGGTGAGTTGAAGGAGGGGGACGCCCTTCCTTCTATGCGAAATCTTGCAGCACAACTTAGAATTAGTGTTATTACAACAAAGCGTGCCTATGAGGATTTGGAAAGAGACGGTTTTATCGAGTCCTATACAGGTAAGGGAAGCTTTGTTAAAGCGCAGAATACTGAGTTGCTAAGAGAAGAGAATTTGCGACAGATTGAGTCGATGCTTATCAGTGCTACTGAGAAAGCGAAGAAGAGTAACATTTCTTTAGAAGAACTTAAAGAAATGCTTGAATTGATTTATGAAGAATGATGGATGTAAACAGGAGGATGTTATGTC
>JAFQIQ010000095.1 GCA_017397445.1 Lachnospira sp. | reverse complement strand
GTAGGTGTTGTTGATGGTAAAGCTTTACCGATAATAGAGATAGAACCACTTGAAGGTTTCTATGATTACAAGAATAAGTACGATGGTTCTACAAAAGAAACCTGTCCTGCAGATTTACCGGAAGATGTTGCAAAACAGATGCAGAGATATGCAGAGATGGCATGTGAAATAGTTGGTATCAAAACATATGCAAGAGTTGATACACTTCTTAACGAAGAAGGACAGATATTCTGCCTTGAGATTAATACAGTTCCGGGTATGACGCCTACAAGTTTGTTGCCACAGGAGGCAGCAGCTGTGGGAATGTCGTATGATGAACTTACTGAAAAGATTATAGAATTATCTTTAGCAAAGTATAATTAATTATTAAGGAGCTTAGGTAAGACGTATATGAAGGGTATGACAATAGGGGCTATGGTTAATGCCTGCAATGGGCGGTATCATGGACCGGAATCTGAGTTAAATAAAGAGATTATGTCAATTACTACAGACAGCAGAAAGGCAGAAAAAGACTGCCTTTTTGTTGCAATTAAGGGTGAGAGAAGTGATGGGCATGATTATATTCAATCCTGCTTTGAGAATGGGGCACTTTGCTGTATGTCAGAAAGGGAGCTGCCGGGAGAAAGTAGACCGTATATTCAGGTAGATTCTTCGCTTGAAGCGATTAAGGCGCTTGCAACATATTACAGAAACCAGCTGGATATTAAGGTGGTTGGTATAACAGGAAGTGTTGGCAAAACCAGTACTAAAGAGACTATTGCGTCGGTGCTTTCTACAAAGTATAAAGTGCTGAAAACTTTGGGGAATTTTAATAATGAGTTAGGTTTACCTCTTACAATATTCAGAATAAGAGAAGATGATGAAATCGCTGTTCTGGAGATGGGAATCAGCGATTTTGGAGAAATGAGCAGACTTACAGCAATTGCAAAACCGGATGTATGTGTAATTACTAATATTGGATTATGTCATCTTGAAAATCTTGGTACAAGAGACGGTGTGTTGAAAGCAAAGACTGAAATTTTTGAGAGTATGGATTCTCAGGGAACTGCTATTTTAAATGGTGACGATGATAAATTATGTACCGTAAAGGATGTATATGGTAAAGCACCGGTATTTTTCGGAATAAACAATAAGAACGCTGTATATGCAACAGACGTGGAAAATCTAGGCCTTGAGGGTATGGATGCAACTATATGCGGTCTTAACATTAATTCTGATGATAGTGATATTTTAGAACAGAGTGTCAGGGTGCATATTCCGGTTGCCGGTAATCATATGGTGTACAATGCCTGCGCAGCTGCAGCGGTAGGTGCAGTATTCGGACTTAGCACAGCGCAGATTAAAGAAGGTATAGAGGCATTGCAGACTATAGCCGGACGTAATAATATAATTAAAACAAAGTCTATGATTATAGTAGATGATTGTTACAATGCCAATCCTGTATCAATGAAAGCATCAATTGATGTTATTGATACTGCCAAGGGTCGTAAAGTATGTGTCTTGGGTGATATGTTCGAACTTGGAAAAGAGGAGATTGAATTGCACTATGGAGTGGGTGAATATCTTGCAACCAAAAGCATAGATATTTTAATTACTGTGGGTACATTGGCTTCTAATATTGCACTGGGAGCCAAGAAGGTGATGTCAGAAAAAGCAGGCTATCCTTGTAGTGTAATTAGTTTTGACAACAAGTCAGATGCTATTGAATATCTTGCAACAGAGTTGAAAGCAGGAGATAATATATTGGTTAAAGCATCACATGGAATGCATTTTTCTGAATTGGTAGAAAAGATTAAAGAAATGGATGCGTAATATTTAAAAAATAATAAAAAAATATTATTGTTGCAAGTCAGTGTTTATCAGACTTGCAACAATTTTCATTATGGTGGATTACAAATAATATAAAAAAATGTGTTGACAAATTAAAAATTAAGTCATACAATACATAATACAAATAAAATATAAAGGAGGGCACGATATGCATGACATTATTGAACATTATGGTAAGGTTGTAGTTGCATTGGCAGGTGTGCTTGCTGCAGTACTTCTTACAGTGGCTGTTGTTGGAATTGTTAATACCAAGACAACATCGGCAGTTGAGAACATTTCCTACGAGCAGGAAATTAACGATGCTATCAACGGTGAGCAGGCGAGTGGGAATGCGGGGTGAGTTAACCTTTGCAGGAAAAAGAACTTAAAAAGTACATAAAACAACATCGCGATGAGTTGTTTTATGAGTTGAAAGAAGAAATTGTTGATGATAATATCACTGATATTGAATGGGATGGTTATAATCTGTGGATTACGGATTTGAAGAAAGGAAGCTACCTATCAGATAAAAAACTTCAGGATTCGTACATAGATAACCTGGCAATTCGCCTGTCCAATATTATGATGGTTTCATTCAATCGAACTTATCCTATTCTGGAAGCTAATACGGAAGATTTGAGAATATCTGTGTGGCACGAGGCCAGATGTGGAAAGAAAAGTATGGCGATTCGTAAGATACCGTTGAAAGTACGATTTGACCATAAGACACTGATTGAGAGCGGGTATGCTCCTGAGACAATTATTAATCTTCTGGAAAATTG
This sequence comes from Lachnospira sp., assembly GCA_017397445.1. Taxonomy (GTDB): domain Bacteria; phylum Bacillota; class Clostridia; order Lachnospirales; family Lachnospiraceae; genus Lachnospira. The sequence continues at coordinate 4,841 of JAFQIQ010000095.1, read as the reverse complement.
CGTTAAAGCACATATGAATTGCGTCATAGGCGGTCAGCCACATGCGGGCAAGACTGAACTTCTAAAGTATATGTCAACTTATATACCGGCATACGAAAAAGTCGGAGTATATGAAGACAATCAAGAGATTCACTATCGTACAATTAATCCCGGTAAAAAATGTGTTGAGTTTTTTGTTGATAGTAAATTTACATATTCCCAGATAATTAAGGCAGGACTCAGACACAATATTGATTGGATGTTATTATCGGAATCCAGGGGAAGTGAAGTTTTGGACTTGCTTAACAGTTTGTCAACAGGTGCTTACTGTATGACTACTATGCATCTTGACAGAGTATCTAATATTCCGGACAGAATGTATAATATGCTTGGTGAGAGTAATGTTACGGATAGATTTATGAACAGCATATATAAATACATTGATGTAGGGATACTTGTTGAGTGCGACAAAAATGAAAGACGAGTTATAAAGGAGGTAGGATTTTTTACAAGAAGTAATAATCAGAATGAATGTACAATCATATATGACAATGGAGATTTTACAACGAATGAATTGCCTTTTGAGGTGCTGAAACATTTTGGACGGTATGGAATTAGGAATCCGTATGCTAATGGTGGAGGTGCCTATGAAGATTAAAGGAATTAAGAAGTGTTACTCCATGAAAAATGTCAGAGAAGTTGCAGTAAGAAGCGGATTGGATTTTTCCATAAGACGTTATGTAGCATTAATGATTGTATTTTTGTCCGGCCTTTTGCTTGCCGGTTTGTTGTACAGACTGGAACTGTGGTATATAGTTTTGGTTGAAGTAGTAGGAGCAGCTGCTATTCCGCCTTTGATTATGTATTACTATATGCAGAGATGTGAAAGTAAGAGGTTTAATGATGTAGATATATATCTGCATCAGATGGCGTATTCTTTTCAACGTTATCCGAAGATTAATGTGGCATTGTCAGATACAATAAAAGTGCTTACAGGAAATATGAGGAACGTTGTTGGTAAAGCTATAACAGAGCTTGAATGTAGTGAGAATGACAGAGTGTACTACGAGGCACTGACAATTATAGAAGATGCTTTTCCCTGTCCTAGAATTAAAACGTTACATAAGTTTCTTATAAGCATAGAGGAACGAGGTGGTAACTATTATAATTCATTGGAGGTATTAATCAATGATTATGACAGATGGGTCAAGCGTGTTTATAAATATCAGAAAGATATTAGTCAGGTAAAGAAAAATTCTGTTATAGGTATTATTCTGGGCGGTTGTTTGTCAACTGCATCGTTGCTTATCAGTTCTATATTGGGGAATTCATCGGGAATCGATATGAATATAACTCATGACGGACTGTATCAGGCAGTATCCACAATATTTATTATACTTAACATACTGTACTTTTTAATTATTCAGGTTCAATGTAATAAGGACTGGCTGGATAGCGAAAGGACAGAGGAAAAAGTAATGCGTGATTTCAAACTTGTATTTGGTGAGAGTTTGAGGGCGGTTAAAATGTTTTCTCTGTGTTTGGGTATTGGTGGCATTTTCTTGTCGGTGGTTTTGGCTTTCGGTGTTCATATTATGGTTGGAGTTATTGGTCTGGTTGTGACTTTATATCTTGTGACAGTGCCAGCTATCAATAAAAAGCAGGCATTCAACCGGTTGAAGGAAGATGTGTATATAGCATTTTCTGAATGGTTGAGGGATGTTGTGATTAATTTGTACGAGATGCCATTACAATCAGCTATAGAAGGTACGTATGAAAGTTGTCCGGCTGTGATGAAGCAGGCCTTGGGGCAATTTATCTATGACATAGAAGAGAGTCCCACGGATGTCCGTCCTTATTATACATTTATGAATGAGTACGGAATACTCGATATTTCATCAACAGTAAAAACATTGTATTCGGTGTCTGAACTGGAAAGCGATAATACGGACAGGTTATTGAATTCATTGATACGGCGTAATTACGAAATGGTGGATAAACATGAGGAGTTAAGTAATGCTGACAGCATAAGTGTTTTGAAGTTTAGCGAGTATATTCCTATGATATTCGTTGCGTTAAAGCTTGGGGCAGACATGTTGTTGATTATCAGTAATTACTTGTAAATATGCTGGGGGTGAGTACATGGATGGTATAGTGGAATTTTTAGGCGAGGTTGTTACCTCAATGGTGTTTATGAGTAGCCTTCTGGCCATATTTACTATGGTGTTGATTGAAGTGACAGGAGGTGTATAGTATGCACAATATTATCGAGCAGTATAAGGATGCTGCGGTTAATATTATAGGCATAATTGGAAGCATGGCGATGCTCACATATGGCTGCTTAACATATCGAAGTCTTATTGAGCAAATGTTTACAACAATATTCTATAAGTGATAGGAGGTTTGTGTGGAATGCCTGAATTATCGGGTGTTCCACACATTTATAAGATGAAAGTAATAATTGAAAGTTCTATGTATCTGATTATTATGGCACTTATATGTCTGTTTTCTGTTGATTTTGTATCAATGAATATGGGGATTACGCAAGTGGGGCAGCTGGAACAATATGTTGAAGATTATATTGAGCTTAATGGTGTGTGTCAGGCTGATAATTCACTGGATGCGATAACTGTTCAAGCAATAAACCAAGAACTGGAAGGAAAGGATGTTGTATTCTCGTATGAATATATGACGAGAACGGACGACTATGCGTATTATAAGGTGCATATCAAGTATTCCCTTCGTTCAGCTGTCTTCAATAATGGCAAGACTCATACATTTGATGGGATTGCAAGAGTTGATATATAACGGAGGAATGCGATGAGGATAATAGTTAACAGTAGTGGTCTTTTTGTTATTTTAACCATTATAGTCCTTATTCACACATCCGTAATTAACAAATCCATTCGTGATATGGAAGTTAATTATGGTCTGCAGTCTTCTATGGACTATGCCCTAGATGTTATGGGTGATGTGTATGAGAATATTGATTATGAAGAGAGTAAGGATGGTGAATATACACAGGAGCTTCTTGATGTATTCTGTAAGAGCCTTACTTCTATGATTGGTACTGATGGCGAAATTAGTGTTTCTATAGTTGAGGCAGATGTTAAAACAGGCACGTTCCAGATAGTTGTTGAGGAGCATTACAAGTATGCCTTTAGGGGGAGACCCGGTTATGCAAGGTGTGAGCGTGCGGTAGTGCTTGGGTAGTAGGAGAATGTGGAGATTTAAGAGACTGGAGGTGTAAGAATTTTTTCATTTGGATTTAACCAATTTTGTTTAACAGGTTTGTGGGTGTTTTTAAATATATTTGAAAAAATACAATTAATATAACACCTTTGAGAATAGTGTATAAGCAGTTTAGAGACGTTTTTTTGACAAATTTTGAAATGTTTGGCGAAAAAATATGTACGTCTTATACTGAAGTCAGAACAAAGCTACAAGGGCATATGCCTTTAAGAAAAAATATCTAATTCAAATGGAGGAAAAAGTTATGATTAAGAGAAGATTATTTAAATTTGCAACAGTAGTATTAATGGTAGCTATGACAATGTCATTCTCTGCCTGCAGTAAGAATGGTAATGCGTCAAATGAGCCAACAACACAGACAGACATACTTGCGGTAGAAATCGTTGACAAGGACGGTAACAAGCATACAATCAAGGGCGTTGGTGTAACTGATGAAAGCGGTAAGACTACCATTACAGTAACAGACAAGGATGGTAACAAGACTGTTATCGAGGGTACTGCTACAAAAGACGAAGACGGTAAGACAACTGTTACAGGCGGAACAGTTGTACAGGGCGGTACTATCACAAAGGAAGACGGTACTACAATTGATACTAACGGTTCAAAGGTTGAAGATGTAGTTGATAATAACGATGGTAAGATTGATACTGATGTATCCGTGGATGAAACTACTAAGGCAGAAGTAGAATCTAAAAAGGAAGAAGCTACTAAGGAGCAGGCTACTAAGACAGATATTGCTAATAAGGAAACTGAGAAGGCTACTGAAAAAGAAACAGCTGCTTCTAAGGAAACAGAGGGACAGACACAGGCTCCAACAGTAAAGCCGACAGAGGCACCAACTCAGAAGCCTATGACGGAAGAGGAGAAGGCTATTGCGGAGTGTTTGAAGAATAGTGATTTTCAATACGATAGTAGTAAAGATGAGTATTACATTTTTTATAAGGGTTCAGCTGAAAAGGTGATTTGTCCGGCTACATATAATGGTAAGACTGTTTCTTTTTTTGAAATCACAGCTAACAATCATGTTAAGGAAGTTGTGGTTTTAGGGGCTAATACTATGTCTCATTTTCAGAATAGTCATAAGTTAGAGAAGATTACTACATATGCAAATATGATAGATACAACTCTTATATCTACATGCTCTAAGATAAAGGAAGTAAATCTTTTAGGTGATAACATTACATTTATACAGGATGGCTTTGTTCAGTATCACAGTCTTACATATCCTACGGATTTTAGTGGTGCGACGCTTAATATTAATCTTAAAAAGATTGATGATGTAATGACTTGTGGGCATCCAGTGTATTTACCAGATACGATGGTTACAGTTTCTGAGTATTGTGCAAAATATAGTAAGTTGGTTCAACAGTATGGGCTTGATTATACTTTCTTTAATAGAGACTGGACTATGACAGGTGAATATAAAAATTGGTTTTCAAAGATTAACTATCTTAAGTAATAGTTAGTCTTTAATCAAGGAAAGGAGATTTAATGGCAGAGGGTAAAGATAAGGTGATAAAAAGGTTTGGAAAAGTATTTACCTTTCTTATTGTTATGGTAGCAGTAATGGCAGGGTTTGGATTAACATCGGCTTTTGCGTATACATCTTC
>JAFQIQ010000094.1 GCA_017397445.1 Lachnospira sp. | reverse complement strand
CGTGTAGTATCCGGTATCGGTGTTCCCCAGATTTCTGCAATTATGGATTGCTACGAAGTGGCAAAAGAGTACAACATTCCGGTTATCGCTGACGGCGGTACTTAACAGTACTTGCAATAGCATATCTTCCGGCAATTGAAGTTCTTATATGTATTATTATACTTAACAGAAAAAATATACTTAAAACCAACTGTTATGTAGCTGACCGGCAGGTAACACCACATTTTACGGATATTATCGACAGTTCACTTATTCAATCGATTAAAAATATATTGAAACTTGGGGGGTATATAACAATATTTGCCTGTTTGTCCACGGTTATTAATACAATTATTAATTCGGGAATTACAATAAAGGCAATCTTTAGCGGTGTGGTTGAAATAACTAACGGCATATTCATGTGCAATTCTTTACCAATAGATAATAATATTAAAATAATTATAATTATGACTATTAACGCATTTGGAGGAATAAGCACTATTATGCAGACTATGGGAATGATTAAAGACACTGGGTTAAGCATAAAAAAATACATATATCACAAAGTGCTTTTTGCAATGCTTACGGCTTTAAACGCAATCTTTGTAATATATGTATTATTATAATTAATTATCCTGATCTGCGAGAGGAATATCAATGTCGAAATCATCATCATCTTCTTCCTCATCGTTCTCCTCATCCATAATATCACTCACATCAACGGCATCATCCTCATCAACAGCTGAAAGTTCATTTCTGTTGTTGTTAACAACTTCAAGAACACTTTCAAGATCATTAATAAGGGATGTATATCTTTCTTTATTGCTCTTAATTGAGTGTTCGATTATGTACTGGAGCTTAGCAAGCATATCATCTGTGTATTCCACTGCTCCAAGTCTGATGTTATTAGCGTCATTAGTAGCATTATCAAGGATTGCCTGTGCCTGCTGTGTAGCCTGTTCAATAAGCTCATTAGCCTGTGCATAGGCTCTCTGCATAATTTCATGCTCATTAATAAGTTCAGCAGTCTGAATCTGAGCTGCATTAAGAATTGTGTCAGCCTGCTCCTTAGCTTCTCTAATAATCTCATCCTTAGTATTAAGAATCTTCTGGTATCTTTTAACTTCTTCAGGAGTCTTTAAACGAAGCTCTCTAAAATAATCGTCCAGCTGTTCCTTATCCACAATAATCTTTGTGTTAGAAAACGCCTGATACTTACAACTGTCAATATAAGCTTCAATATCGCTAATAATCTTGTCAATCTTGTTCATTGTTATCCCTCGCATTCTTTGATTCTATAATGTGTATTACATACTAACCGTGGTACTTGGCATACATCCTGTCAATCACCGGTGTTGGTACAAACTTACTTATATCGCCACCATACATAGCAATTTCCTTAACCATACTGGAACTAAGATATGAAAATTCAATACTTGTAGTAAGGAATAATGTGTCAACATCTGAATTAATAGCATGATTAGTCTGTGAAAGAGCAAGTTCATACTCAAAATCTGTTACAGCTCTGAGTCCTCTTATAATAACCTGTACGTTCTGCTGTCTGGCAAAATCAACAAGCAAACCACTAAAACTCATAACTTTAACATTAGGAATATCTTTAGTAACCTCTTTTAACATATTAACACGTTCATCAACTGAAAACAATGGTGTTTTCGTGCTGTTATTCAAAACTCCAACAATAAGTTCGTCACACAGCGTTGCGGACCTTTTAATAATATCGAGATGCCCCAATGTAACAGGGTCAAAACTTCCCGGATAAATTGCACTCTTCATACGTCACATCAGTCTCCAATCTTTTCCAATGAAACAAATATATGTTTGTTAGTTTTATAATTCTTAATCTTATTAAGTTTGAAACCTAATTCACTTACATACGATACATCTGCATCAAGTTTTTCTTCAACAATAACAGTTGTGTACTCATCAATAATATTACTGTTTGCAAGAGCCGTCAAGGTGCTCTTATCATATCCCATACCGTAAGGCGCATCAATAAAAACTATATCAAACACACCTTTTCCTGATAGACGATTAATAGCTGTCAGAACATCCTGCTCCATAACTACTGCATTATCGTCAAGATGAGTAAATTTAAGGTTGTCCTTTATGCAGGCAACAGCTGTTTTAGAATTCTCTACAAAAACAGCGTCCTTTGCACCGCGGCTTAATGCTTCAATACCTATCCCGCCACTTCCTGCAAAAAGATCTAAGAATCTGCAACCGTAGATTTCAGTTTGCAGCATATTAAAAAGAGTCTCTTTAATACGGTCTGTAGTCGGTCTTGTATCAAGTCCTTCAATTGTTTTAAGCGGCATACTGCGCGCTGTTCCGGCGATTACTCTCATAACAATTATTCCTTCCAGTTTTCACTGCCTGATTCAATCTTTTTATCTCTAAGCATAAGTTCCTTAACCGCTTCACCAGGCTTTTTATTATCGAAAAGAACTGCATTAACCTGCTCAACAATAGGCATTTCAACATCGTACTTTTTAGCAAGAAGATATGCGGCTTTTGCAGCATAAACACCCTCAACCACCATCTGAACTTCTTCCATAGCCTCATCCTTAGTCTTACCTTGTCCGATAAGTATTCCGGCCCTTCTGTTACGGCTGTGCATACTTGCACAGGTTACAATTAAGTCACCAATACCTGATAATCCCATAAATGTGCTGAAATCACATCCCATAGCCATACCAAGTCTTGAAATTTCTGCAATACCTCTCGTGATAAGAGCAGCCTTTGTGTTATCGCCATAGCCCAAACCATCAGCAATACCCGCTGCAAGAGCAATAACATTTTTAAGAGCGCCTCCTACACATATACCAACCATATCAGGGCTTGTATACACACGGAACACATCACT
>JAFQIQ010000093.1 GCA_017397445.1 Lachnospira sp. | reverse complement strand
GTTCTTGAATCTCGTGGAATTGACGAATGCGGAAACGAACGCGCCTTGGGCGATCACCGCGCTCAATTTCTTCCGTCCTTTTATGGAAAAAATGCAGTTGAAAATGACGGTATGTCAACACCCATAACAGACAATCTCTGATTATGAATAGATGTTTTCAGATTTTCATGATTCTTCAAAAGATTCGATGCCTTCTGTGTATCAATTGACATATCACTCACCATTGTTTCCAGGTAATATGTCGCAACACCATTGTCAAATATTTTCGCTGTCTGCAAAGCATTAAGCTGTTCCATAATATCTGCATTGCTCTCACCTGTATTAACCATTGATTTAATAGCAAGCAAATCCGGATTCTTAAGCAAATCATAATTCACTGTAATATTAGAAGCTGTCATAGAACTTGTATTGTTCTGTGTTACAAAAAGCGAAACGCCCTTATGCTGTCCGTCAGACGAATAACCTGACTTAAGTATATCATTAACAGCCTCCGCAAATATGTGTGCGAACTTGTTAAGTCTTGCCTGATAATACGGAACGCCTTTATACTCCGTGTTGTCCTTAGGAGTATCTGTAGTAGCGTTATATCTGTTGCCATCTGAATCATAAAGGAAATTACCCGCTTCATCTGTTGCAATAGATTCAATCTCTCCGTTACAACCGTCTCTCATATCGATAAGACCTCGCAGGCTTCCTCCCAGAGTATCGCTGTATATATCAAACGGCTGTCCTGAATTCCATGTAATATCATAAAGACCGTCCGCATCAGTTATATTTCTAGGGTCCTCTCTTGAAACAACCTCAAGAGTATTATACGAATATCCTGACACAAGGGACTGACCATTAATACGAATTGTATAATTAGTCAAATCATTACCCATCTGTTCTTCTGTTGTATCTATATTAACAAGCTCTGAAAGCTCATCAACCATAGCATTTCTCTTATCTCTCAAGTCATTGGCGTTTCCAAAATTAGCCTCTATCTGATTAATCTGTCTGTTAATCGCCGCTATATTCTTAGCAATAGAATTAATTCTCTCAACAGTATCCTTAACCTCATTGTTTATATCTTCCTGAACATTACGAAGATTAGTACAAAGAGTGTTAAGATAATCCGCAAAACTCTTACCGTTATTAATAAGCTGATTCTTTGAAGATGCATCACCCGGTGTAATTGTAAGCTGATTTACAGCCTCGTAGAAATTTCTATACTCCGTTGTGAAACCTTCAAGAATAAACTCGTTGAGATAATCCTCAACCTGATTCATATAATTACTCTTAGTAGCATACTCGCCATTGTTCGACTGATTATTACGATACTTAACATCATAATAAGAATCTCTAAGCTGATTAATAGAACCAACCGTTACACCTGAGCCGAGAGTTCCATATGTCGCATAAGTTCTAATAGCTCGTGACGCATATGTTTCCGCCTGCTGTCTTGAATATCCTTCTGTATTAATATTGGATATATTATGACCTGCAACAGTTAATGAAGTCTGCGCCGCCTGTAGTCCCGAATATGCAATTGTTAATCCAAAAAATGTTGAAGCCATAAATACTCCTTTCTAAATTCAGGAGAATGCCCGCATTCTCCAGAGTTCGCAGCCTCGCTGCGAATCTCTTAATCTCTTATTCACAGGAGAATGCCCCGCATTCTCCAGAGTTCGTGGCTACGCCACGAATCTCTTTTCCTCTATTTTCTTTATCTTAAGGAGAATGCCCCGCATTCTCCAAAGTTGGGAGCCCCTCCAGCGACCAACTTTTATGAACCTAACGATGTTACCAGATGCTCAAGCATCTCACTTATTACGTTAATATATCTTGATGCCGCATTGTATGCCTGCTGGAATTTAATCATCTTCTGCAATTCCTCATCAGATGCAACACCTTCCGTCTGAAGTCTCTGATCGTTGTAACCCTCAACCATTGTCTGCTGATTCTCCACATAATTGTGAAGAACATTTCCCGCAGTAGCAAATTCCGATACAAAGTTATTATAAAACTCATCAAAATTGCCTATAGCATACTGCTCAGGATTAAGGGAAGCAAAATTACCATTCCATACATCCAGAAGCTCCTGACCCTTATCCATATCAATCTTACCCTGAATGGTATGCATCGGAATCTTAGCAATATCCTGTGCAACAACGCTATTCATACCCATGTTGCCAAGCTTATACTCCGAACGGTCGCCCTTTGAATTAGCATTGTTACGAATGTACTGACCATTAACTATGACATATCGCTCTGTATAATCTCTCTTAAATAACTCAGAACCGATAGTTTTGTCATCATCCATACCGTAGTCTGTAGCTTCCAGATCAAGATAACTGTATGTATACTCATCAGGAATAGCCTCTGTCTGAGCATCCTCATCCAAAAACAACTCCTCATCAGACTTAAATGTGTATGTTCCATCAGCATTATCATAACCCTTAACAGCCTTACCGGTGGCTGTATACAATACATCCTGTTCAACTGTATATTTCATCTCGTTAGCAAGCAACTCGTTACCATTCTCATCCAACATAGGTGATGTAACAACCACTTCCTTCTCCGGACAAAATACTCCGTTAAGCTTATCAACTATACCGTTGACCAACTTATCAATTCCCGCCATGGCACTAAGAATAACCGATGGCTCAATATATTTATTATAGTAATCCTGCTTTTCAAGATAAGTTGCGTAATCCAACTCATAATCTTCCCTGCCGGCTTCAGTCGTCATATCATAATCACTGGCCAGTGGCTTAATAGGAACATCAGAATAATCCACATTGACACAACCTCTTGCTAAAAGCAGTCCCTTAAGTCCGCCCTTATCATTATCGCTTACATTAGTGTAAGTCTCATACGGAGGATACACATCCCTCTCATACGACGGCCATGTAGGTATCATAAGATCCGTTCCCTCCGTCATACGGAAAGACATCTCCGATACTGCCGTCAATGTAACAAATGGTATGGTCTCCGCCGAAACGATAACCTCTCCATTATCTGACTCATAATATGAAATAGTAACATATTCGCTAAGTTCATCCAAAAGCTTGTCTCTTTGGTCTCTATAGTCATTAGCGCTCTCTATTCCCGTCGCTTCTATCTTTGCAATCTGCTTATTAAGCTTGTGAATATCGTTACCAATTTCATTAACCCTGTTAATCATATTATCAACTTCAATATTCAAAGTCTGCTGATATGATTTAAGGCCCTGATATACCGCATCTGATCTTGTAACAAATGCTGATGCCATCTGAATAAGTGCTGAACGGCCAACCGTGCTGTCCGGCTCTTTACTGAGCTCGTTAAGTGCCTCATAAAGATTATTAAGACAATCCTGATAAGTTACACCCTGCATCTCTCCCAGCAAATCTTCAACCTCTTCAATGGCCTTATACTGATTAGAGTAGTATCCAAGTCTGCTGTTTTCATTACGATATGCAGCATCAATAAACTGATCTCTTATTCGTCTTATATCACTAACGCCAACACCCAAACCGTATTCAGAAGAACTCACTGTAGTCATATTACCGTAACTTACATACTGAGTATCCTTGAAAGCAATCTGTTGTCTCGTATAGCCTACTGTATTGATATTGGCCAAATTGTGTGCTGTAGTATTAAGCGCTGTCTGTGCTGTCTTAAGCCCCGATGCACCAACCATAAGGCTCGCCATTCCATTTGCCATATATCTTCGCTCCTATCTGTTACAAAATCCATACTATGAGTTCGTGGCTCCGCCACGAATCTCTTAGTTGTTAGAAAAAGAAAAAGTCACCTATTACAGTGGCTTTTTCTGAACATCCATATTCCTCATTGCTTAGCATCGAAGCTTCCGCCACCCGCTATATTGGTCTGCTCGTAAGCTCCCCTGCTATAATTACCTGTCTGTGGAGCAACCACTGAGTTCTTTGCCAGATTGAGTTCAAACTCAATCATCTCCATAGACTCTTTCAGTAACACTTTATTATTATCGTTAATTTTCATTAACTGATCTAATGTCCTCTTTAATCTGAGATGCACGTCCCTGAGCCGTCCTTGCTCCTTAGGTTGTTTCGACAGCATCTCAATAATCATGTCAATCTTCATCCCCTTGTCAGGAAGATTAAGTACATTACATATGTCTTTTACATTCTCAATTCTTTTCTCTTCTGTCTTATTAATCTTATCGATGCAACCCTGTTCCTGCACCAGCAAATCCTGCAGCTTCTCTACATCGCCTCGGACAATAGCCGAGGTTTTATCTTTCGACAAGTTCAACAATGCTTCGTATTCTGTATTCTCCTGCTCTAACACATCAATAAGTGTCTCAATCAAACTCGCCATCAATAAAACCTCTCACTAAAATACTATCGCACCTAATTTTCCAACAATCTTCTCCGCTACAGCTTCTGAACTGATATTATAAGTTCCCGCTGCCATCATAGCCTTAATCTGAGCTATCTTATCTTCGCGAATATCAGATGCATTATTAACAGCTGTCTTCGCTGTCTGATATGTCTTCGCCACATCAGAAAACTCGATTCTGTCTGCCTGTGAATAAGCACCATCTGCCTTCTTGACATTAGCTACTTTATTCGACTGATAAATCTGGCTTACCGCACCGTACGCTTCAACACGCATGTGACCGCCTCCTTTTCTTTTAACTTCTTGTCAAATGTATCGGATGGTTCTAAAGATTTCTTAACCCCCTTACAAGAAGTTTTTTAAAATGTTATAAAAGCGGCAGTATAGTGGGTAACCCTATGTATATTCATTGCAATCAACTAGTCCAGATAACGCATCTTTGCTGCGGCATCAGCACGACGTCTTGGTGCATTATTAACCGGCTTGGCATACATGCTGCCCAACTGATTAAGCATAGTATTCTTACAGCCGTCACAAAAACGTCCTGTCTTAATAGTCTTGCCACACACCTCACAGTCAAGACCGATAGGAGAATCATCCGCAAAGCAAAGTCTCTCCTCTCTTACCCACTGCTCAATCTGCTTAACGCTGACATCACATACCTCTGATACTTCATTAATCATAGCAGTTCTGTTCTCTTCAATATATTCTTTAACCACTCTAAACTTCTCTTCAAGCTTAGTTATACAATCCGGACAAAGATTCCTGTAAGAACCTCCTATATAGTTGTACAATCGTCCGCATACTCTGCAATTTCTAACATCCATACATATGTCCTCCCTTTATTATATTCCTTTTCCAACACACAAACTGATACAATATACGTCTCGAACACCCCCCGCCTTGAGCACCGCAGCACAGGCATCAACAGTTGCACCTGTAGTATATATGTCATCAACCAATAATATCTTATTATATTTTACATCATTTTTATTAATAATGAAAGCATTTTTAAGATTTTTTATTCTTTCCTCCGTAGTAAGCTTTTTCATAGGTGCCGTATTATGAACTCTGGCAAGATAATCACAGTCAACATTTATACCTAATTCCCTTCCAAGCGCTTTAGCCATAAGTGCCGCCTGATTATACCCTCTTGATTTAAGCTTCTTAGGGTGAAGTGGCACCGGAACTATGACATCCGGCCCCCACATACGAATTCTCGAGCCACATTCTTTAGCCAGTATCTGCCCATACCATTCCGCATATTCACGCTTGCCCTTATACTTATAACGATATATGGACTGCTTTATATTCTCTGTATACGCTAATGCCGCCGCCCCCTGGTCATACACATGCTTAACCCTGGCACAGTCATAACAATACTGCTTATCATAACCTTTAATCTCCTTGCCACATTTTAAGCAGTAAACATTCCCAACCGTTTCAAGCTCATCCAAACACTCCGGGCAGGCTAAAAGCCTGCTCCCCTCCACTACCGGAGCAGGTTTTCCGCACAGCGGACAAGCCCCGGGATACAACACATCTTTAACTGCATTAATCACCGATTTCTGCAATCAATCCCCTCCTACACTTTACTAACTTCTCCAATCCTGATATCCAATGACGTATATCTTTTATATTCGCTGACCGATGCCTCCATCAGTCTGAAACAGCTCTCCTGCCCCACAAGGCACACACATTTCTTAGCTCGTGTCACCGCCGTATATAGAATATTCTTATTCATAAGCATTTTAGGCCCCGGAAACATAGGAATAATAACCGCAGGATATTCACTTCCCTGAGACTTATGCACGGTTATTGCATAAGCCAGTTCAAGCTCATCAAGCTGCGCATACTCATACTTAACATATCTTCCATCGTCAAATTTGACCTCCATCTGGGCCATATAATCATTAATAGAAGAAACTATCCCTGTATCACCATTAAACACGCCGCTACCACCTTCAGTGGCAATTCCATATCTGCTTCGTTTCTCCCACTCGAGCTGATAATTATTCTTAATCTGCATAACCTTATCACCCACTCTGAAAACCCTGTCCCCCACAGTCTTCTCTTCCTTACCGTAGGCCGCCGGATTAAGGTAGTCCTGCATCACTTTATTAAGATGTTCAACACCCACAGTTGATTTTCTCGACGGTGTAAGAATCTGGATTTCACTGACATCCGCTTTAACATAACCGGGCAGCTTATCCCTTATAAGCGTACACATGGCAGCAATAATATTTTCCGCACTATCCCTGTGAACGAAAAGAAAATCCTTACTATACTTGTTAAGCTCCACAGTTTCACCCTGATTAATCTTATGGGCATTAACGACAATTTCACTTTCCGCAGCCTGTCTGAAAATCTTCTCCAGTCGCACCACCTCAAAAACATCTGAATTAATTATGTCATTAAGCACATTTCCCGGTCCCACGCTTGGCAACTGGTCCACATCCCCCACGAGAATAAGCCTTGTACCCACCGCAATGGCCTTGAGCAGGGAATTCATAATAGTAATATCCACCATAGACATTTCATCTATAATAATAACGTCAGTCTCCAAAGGATTCTCTTCATCTCTGTCAAAATGCATTGCCGCACCGGTTCTTTCTCCATCCTTCACCGGACCGCCGCATATCTCCAACATACGATGAATGGTCTGAGCCTCATATCCTGTTGCCTCCGACATTCTCTTAGCTGCTCTTCCCGTAGGCGCCGCCAGTCTTATATCAAGTCCTTCCGATTCAAAATACTTAATAATAGTATTAATAGTAGTGGTCTTTCCTGTTCCCGGCCCACCGGTAATAATCATAAGACCATTGTTAACCGCGGTCTTAACTGCCTGAATCTGAATTGCGTCCAACTCCATTCCAAGCCCATTCTCTATCCTTGCGATTCGGGCTTCCACCTGTTCCTCCGGACAATCATACTTTACATTAAGATCACAAAGTTTCCTTGCAACAGATGCTTCCATATAATAATAGAGTGCCGCATACACACACTGTCTGCCGTCAATCTCCTTAACAATAACCTTCTTGTCCATAGCCAGGTCATACACATACTTCTCAAAATCCGGCATATCAACCAAAAGCAGAGCCCTAACCTGTGGTTCTAACTCATCAATAGGCACATACACATGGCCTTGAGCTGTGGCCTGACAAAGGACATAAAATATTCCACTCTTTATTCTAAAATCAGAATCCACCTTAATCCCCACCTTAGTGGCAATATCATCAGCAGTCTTAAAACCTACTCCATCTATGTCATCTGCCAGCCTGTATGGATTCTCCTTAATAATAGTATATATGGACGGACCATACTGGGAATATATCTTATTAGCCAGTTTCATAGACACGCCAAAACCCTGCAGAAAAACAAATGCCCTTCGCATATCCTTTTTCTCCACCAGCTGCTCTGCAATATCCATAGCCTTCTTAATACTTATTCCCTTAATCTCCGCTAGTCGTTCCGGTTCTTCTTCCATTATCCTAAATGTATCATCTCCGAAAACCTTCACAATGCTCTCAGCTAATTTTTCACCAATACCCTTTACCGCCCCCGAACTCAGATAACGCTTAACAGACTGCGCATCTCCCGGCGCCTTAAACTCATAGGATTTAACTGCAAACTGCATATAATACATCGGATGCTTAACAAATGCTCCTTCAGCCGCAATAAACTCTCCCATACTTATATAATTAAACTCACCCACGCAAGTTACATCTTCACCGTCATATGTTATCTCAAAAACTGTATATCCGCTTTCCTCATTGCGAAATATAATATTGTCAACAAACCCCTCTACATACTTTATATCCTCGTATTCCACTTAGAAATCTCCTTTAATCCCCACTTAATATTCTGTCAAAATGAGGCTTTTGCACTTCCTACTGCAAAAGCCTCACAACTCACCCGAGGTTCATTATAACGAATCTCGGGCAACTTAATCTTTATTAATTACAAACTCACAACCGGTGTAACCACATCTTCCGCCGGCTCATCTACACTCTCATCAACACTTGGAATTCCGTAATTGCGTTTCATCTGCTCATAAAGAATCTGTGCAATCCCCAATCCTTGTCCACCCTGTGCTTCTGTAGCCTGCTTAGCCATCTTAGTAACCATTTCATCACCAAAATAGCTTGAAAGTGTATTCATACCTGCATCAGACACATCCGACATACCAAACATCGTTGAGTAGATATTATTATTCTCAGTATCTCCGTCCACATCTGACATCTTAATCATAGCCTTCATAATCTGCTCTGTAAAATATGCCTCAAAGTCTTTACAGACCTCCATAAGCTCCTCATCCGTAGCAGTTGTAAGGTCAGAATTATTAATTTTATTCTCCAACGAGTTATCCGTTCCGGTATATACGCTATTACTGTAAACAGAATTAACTCCGCCCAAATAACTATCCATACACTACTCCTTTCAGGGAGATTGCCTCGCAATCTCCAGAGTTCGCTACCATACCGCGAATCTCTTATCCCAGGGAGATTGCCTCGCAATCTCCAGAGTTCGCGGCTACGCCGCGAATCTCTTTTCCTCTTACACTTCAACATCCCAGGGAGATTGCTTCGCAATCTCCAGAGTTCGCGGCTACGCCGCGAATCTCATATTATCGCTTGAGGTTATTAGCCTGCTCCATCATAGTATCAGATGTTGTAATAGCCTTAGAACACAATTCATATGCTCTCTGTGCTGTAATAAGGTTAACCATCTCTGTTGCTACGTTAACATTAGATGCCTCTAAGTAGCCCTGCTTAACAGTACTTCTCATACCAACCTCATCGTACTCCTCGCTGAGTGCCACACCTGAAGCTTCTGTCTCCTGAAGGTATGAATTACCAACCTTGGCAAGACCTGAAGGATTGCTAAACTGGAACAAACCTATCTTAATGCCAATCGGTGCAGGATTATTAGACGCATCCGGATAGCAAAGATTACCGTCAGCATCGATAGAAATCTTACTTGGAAGGTACTTACCGCTTCCATCCGGAAGCTGCCCAAGCACTAGAGGTGCACCATCTATATCAAGCACCGGATAACCATCCATAGTACAAAGCATAGACACCTCATTATC
>JAFQIQ010000011.1 GCA_017397445.1 Lachnospira sp. | reverse complement strand
TGGAGTGTTTAAGTTTAGTCCAATAACAGTAATGGCGGCGGACGTATCGCCTTTTGATACGGCACATTTTGCTGTAACGGGAACAGGAAATTATAAAGGTGTATCATGGACCACATTCGAACATGGTCTTTTGTGGGTTGGTGATGACAAAAGCGGTGAGACAAGTTATAGTGGTAATAGTTTTACTGTTGATACATTGCTTCAGGATACAAGGATTGGGTTAAAGAAAGAAGATATTAAGTACATAGCATGGGATATAACAGCACCAAAGGATTGTAGCTCCACATTCTATAATTGTTCGAATGTGGTGGAGCTTGTATTGGGAGGGACATTTACAGGAACATCGTCAAACATAACAACTATGGGGTTTATGTTTTATGGTTGCAAGTCAATGAAGTTGTGTGTGTTGGGTAATTTAAATACAGGTAAAGTAACTAGTATGTATTGTATGTTTGATAATTGTAGCAGTTTAACAAGTCTGGATGTAAGTGGTTTTGATACAGGTAAAGTAACCAGTATGTCTTATATGTTTAATGGTTGTAGCAGTTTAACAAGTCTGGATGTAAGCGGTTTTGATACAGGTAAAGTAAACAGTATGTCTCATATGTTTAATGGTTGTAGCAGTTTAACAAGTCTGGATGTAAGTAGCTTTGATACAAGCAATGTGACTGATATGTATGCTATGTTTAATAAATGTAGCAGTTTAACAAGTTTGGATTTAAACAGTTTTGATACATGCAACGTAACATATATGTCTCATATGTTTAATGAATGTAGCAGTTTAACAAGTCTGGATTTAAGAAGCTTTGATACAGTCAATGTAAAATATATGCCTTATATGTTTTATAAATGTAGCAACTTAACAAGTCTGGATTTAAGTGGATTTGATACAGGCAATGTAATAGATATGTCTTATATGTTTTATGACACTAATTCATTAAAAAAATTAGATTTAAGCAGCTTTGATATGTCTAAGCTTCAAGCCGGAAATAATATGTTCAGTTTTCTTAAAAGTAGTTCATTACATTATATAATTGCACCGGCTAACTACACCTATAAAGAGGATCATACATATATGACAGGCAGATGGTATAAACTGTCTGATACGGGTAGTATATGCAGGGATGAAATTTTTACAAGTCTGCCGGGTACAGGAGATCACAGCATAGAGATAGTAAGGGATGCTAATCACGAATGTGCCAATGTAACAGACGGCATCGGTGTTTGTTCAATATGCAATGTAAGTATTATGTTTGGTGATAATAATGATGACGGCAAGATTAACATAAGTGATGCAGTTATGTTAAAGAAGTATCTTGCTGGTGATACAACAATGATGATAAATGAAGGCGCAGCCAATGTTAATGCAGATGCTAAGATAAGCATAGAGGATGCGGTTAAGCTTATGAAGAAACTTGCCGGAATGGATGTAGAACTTGGTGTGGCGGATTAAGGAATATTATGATTAGTGGTGCGGTTGAGGTAACTTTACCGCACCATTTTTGAGTAATAAATATTTTAATTAATTTATAAAAAACACTTGACGTAAATTAAGGTCGATGATAGTATATGTATATTGAAAGTATAATCTTTCACAATTCTAAAGTCGCACTGGCGACCGTTACGCCCCGCACGGGTAAAGTCAACGAGACAAAGTAATTTGAAAGTTGACTGTCTGTGCAATCGGCGATGAATTCCCAACATTTATAATTGCGAAGAAGTTGAAAAAGCTGTGGGAATCCGGGCAGGATGAGCAGTTGAAAGGGATTACGGAAAAGAAGGGAGAGCATGATATGTGTAAGGCGATTGAGGATATGTTGAATGATAGTATGGAAGCTGGCAAGGAGATTGGTAAAGAGATTGGCAGGCAGGAGGGGGAGATTATTGGAGCGATTAGTGCTTATAAAGAGTTGGATGTTCCTAAAGAGGATGCTGTTAAGCGTGTTATTGTAAAGTTCCAACTTACAGAAGATGAAGCTTGGGATTATGTAGAAAAGTACTGGATTTGATAGCCTATTGTAATAGGCAGATATTTATGTAGGGGCGCGAATGCGCCCCTTTTGCTACATTTAATAACCTTCTTTACATTACCTAATTAAAGTGATAAGATTGTATATGTTTTGAATTACTATTATAAAATGAGAGGAAATCCCAATGAAAAGAACAATCAAAAAATTATCAGCCATAGTTATGGCAATTGTGGTTCTTGCAGGTATCATGCCACCTGCAGGACTTGAGGGAATATTAAAGTTTAATCTCGTAAGTGTGGAGGCTGCGGAGACTGATCCATTTGATACAAGTAAGCTGACAGTTGTAGACAGTGGTGTATGTGAAGGTACTGCCTGGACTCTATATAACAATGGTCTTATATGGGTTGTTGATGATACTAGCGGCGAGACGAGTTATTCAGAGTATGGAGTAACTTTAAAAAGAATAACAAAAAGTGACGCATTTAAAGCCTTAGATACAGATGTAGTGTATGTTTACTGGAATATTACTGCACAGGCAGCTTCAGGTAGTATATTTTATTCATCACCAAGCACCATTAAGATGATTAAATTTGGTGATACATTTATAAATACATCAGCCAATATGACTACTATGAGATGGATGTTTTCACAATGTAGTGCTGAAACCATTGAGGGACTTGAAAAGTTGAATACAGTTAATGTAACAGATATGAGTTATATGTTTTATGGTAGTAAGGTAAAAAGTCTTGATGTAAGTAATTTTAATACCGGTAATGTTATTGACATGGAATCAATGTTTGATAACTGTGATAAGGTAGAAAGTCTCGATGTAAATGGTTGGGACACGTCTTCTGTAACCAATATGAGGTTGATGTTCTGTGATATGGACTCACTTAAATCTATTGATGTGAGTAAGTGGGATACATCTAATGTTACTAATATGGAAGGTGTTTTTAGTTATACAACACTTACAAGTGTTGATATAAATAAATGGAATACATCAAAGGTAACTGATATCTCGGGTATTTTTTCAGGTAGTGAGTTGTTGACATCTGTTAATATAAGCGATATAGACACATCAAATGTTGTTGACTTTTGTTATATGTTCAGAGGATGTAAGTCCCTTGCATCTATAGATGTAACAGGATTTAATACCAAGAAGGCAACAAATATGTCGGGGATGTTTGGAGGGTGTGAGTCCCTTAAAAGTATTGATGTCAGTAAATTTGTTACAAGTAATGTAAATAATATGAGTGGTATGTTTATGGGTTGCAGTTCTTTAACAAGTTTGGATTTAAGCAATTTTGATACGAGAAATGTAATTATTATGAGCTATATGTTTGGTAGGTATTATGATACTAATTCCACTTGCAAATCTTTGACGAATCTAAACATAAGCAGTTTTAATACAGATAAAGTAACAGATATGAGCGGTATGTTTATGGGTTGCAGTGCATTAACAGACATAGATGTAAAACATTTTAATACAGCCAAAGTAATAAATATGAGTAATATGTTCAGGTCGTGTGAATCAATTACTGAGTTAGATGTAACAGGATTTGATACAAGTAAAGTAACAGATATGAACGGTATGTTTGGAAACTGTACTTCATTGACTTCCTTAGATCTAAGCAAATTTAAAACAGATAATGTAACTAATATGCAGGACCTGTTTTATAAGTGCAAAAAGTTTACTACAATTGATGTTAGTAATTTTAATACATCTAATGTAACTGATATGTCTTATATGTTTTATGGTTGTGAGAGTGTGACATCTTTTGATGTAAGTAATTTTGATACATCCAATGTAACAGATATGTTTGCTATGTTTAGTGACTGTAAAGCAGTAACTTCTTTAGATTTAAAAACATTTGATACATCAAAAGTTGAAAATCTTGCAAGATTCGTATGTGGTTGCACATCACTGGAGTCAGTAGATATGAGTAGCTTTAAGACATCCAGTCTTAAGATGTTTTATAATGTTTTTTTGGATTGTCTATCTATTAAAGAAGTTGATTTGAGTAATTTTGATGTTTCCAATGTAACGGATTACCGTTATAATTTCAATGACAATGAACAATTGCATATAATTAAAATGCCAAAGAATTATACTTTGGAAAATAATAATTATATAAAAGGGAACTGGTATAAATTAAATACCGATAAGACTGTTGATAGGTCAGAGAGGTATGAATATTTACCGGTGACAACAACAGAGTCAGTTACATTAATAAGAGAACTTACACATAGTTGCAGTAATGTAATTAATGGCAAAGGTATCTGCTCAGTGTGCGGAATGGAAGTTGTTTATGGTGATAATAATGACGATGGCAAGGTTAACATAAGTGATGCAGTTATTATAAAGAAATATCTGTCCGGTGACACAACAACTATGATAAATGAAGGCGCAGCTAATGTAAATGCAGATTCTAAGATTAGTATAGATGATGCGGTTAAGCTTATGCAGAAGCTTGCAGGTATGAATGTAGAACTTGGTGTGGCGGAGTAGACTATGGGATGTTCGAATGGGTACCTGATGACTAGAGAAAGAGAGAGGAAAATTGTGATGAAAAGAACAATGAAAAAATTATCAGCCATAGTTATGGCGATAGTGGTTCTTGTAGGTATTATGCCACTTGCAGGACTTGATGGAGTGTTTAAGTTTAATCTTGTAAGTGTGGAGGCTGCGGAGGCTAATCCATTTGATACAAGTAAGCTTACAGTAGTAGGCAGCGGAAAATGTGAAGGTACTGATTGGACTTTGTATAACAACGGACTTATCTGGGTAGTTGATGATACAAGCGGTGAGACTAGCTATTCGGAATATGGCGGTACATTAGATATGATAACAAGAACAGATGCCTTTAAAGCTTTAGCTACCGATCTGGTATATGTATATTGGAATATTACTGCACAGCCGGATTCTAGCGATATATTCTATATGTGTGATGACACTATTAAGACGATTAAGTTTGGTACTACATTTATAAATACTTCAGCTAATATTACTACTATGAGATGGATGTTCGCAAGTTGTAGTGCTGAAAGTATAGAAGGTCTTGAAAAATTAAATACAGCTAATGTAACAGATATGGCTTATATGTTTTATGGTAGCAAGGCAAAAAGTCTTGATGTAAGTAATTTTAAGACAGGTAAAGTTACTACTATGGAATGGATGTTTGTAAGATGTGATTATGTTGAGAGTCTTGATGTAAGCAAATGGGACACTTCTAAGGTTACCAATATGGATTCGTTATTTAGCAATGCTTATGCATTGAAGTCGCTTGATGTAAGTAATTGGGACACATCTAATGTAACTACTATGGAAGGTACATTTGGACGTACATCTATTACAAGCATAGATATAAGTAACTGGAATACATCTAAGGTTACGGATATGTCAGGTATGTTTGGTGGTAATAAGTTATTAACATCTGTCAATGTAAAGGGTATAGACACATCTAATGTAGTGGATTTTTCAGGTATGTTTAATGAGTGTGAAAGCCTTGTAACAGTGGATATAACCGGCTTTGATACACGGAAAGCAACCTCTTTAACAGGACTGTTCAGATACTGCAAAGCATTAACAGGTGTTGATTTAAGCAAATTTAACACATCCAATGTAACTACTATGGATGAGATGTTTTACGATTGTACTGCATTAAGCACGTTGGATTTGTCAGCATTTGATACATCTAAAGTAACAACTATGGCAGGTATGTTTAAAAATTGTAGTTCATTGACAAACTTAGACATATCGGGATTTAAAACATCTAATGTAACTAATATGAAAGAAATGTTTAGAGGTTGTAGTGGATTAACAAGTTTGGATGTAAGTAAGCTTGATACGTCTAAAGTTACTAATATGTCTTATATGTTTGGTTACTGTAAAAAGTTAAGTTCGTTGAACATAAGTAATTTCCATACATCTAATGTAACTGATATGTATGGCATGTTTGCAGGTTGTGAAAATATAAGTTCCCTTGATGTAAGTAAGTTTAATACATCAAATGTTACTAACATGGGTAGTATGTTTAACACTTGCAAAATGATAAGTTCGTTGAATGTAAGCAATTTTGATACATCAAATGTGACTGATATGTCAAGTATGTTTGCATCTTGTGAGAATTTGACATCGTTAGATTTAAGCAAATTTAACACATCACAGGTAACAAATATGCGTGCCATGTTTTCAGGATGTAAAAAAATAACTTCTTTGGATTTAACAAGTTTTGATACTTCCAATGTTGAAGAGCTCTCGCTTTTTGTAAAGAACTGTAGTGCGTTGGAAACAATAGATATGAGTAGTTTTAGGACACCAAAATTAACTGATTTCGGTAATGCGTTTTTAAATTGTTCATCGCTTAAGGTAGTTGATTTGAGTAATTTTGATTTCTCATCAGCAGAAGATGTATTTTATAATTTCGATAACAATAATGCATTGCACCTTATAAAAATGCCGAAGAATTACACAATTAATTGTAAGTATCTGGATGGTGCATGGTATAAGTTGAATGATAACAAGACTGTTGACAGAACTAAGCAGTATGCAGCAATGTATTTTACAACAACAGAACCGCTTACATTGGTAAGGGAGTATAACCATAGTTGCAAAAATGTAACTGATGGCAAAGGAACCTGTTCAATGTGCGGAGTAACGATTGTTTACGGTGATAACAACGATGACGGCAAGTTAAGTATTAATGATGCTGTTATGTTAAAGAAACACCTTGCAGGAGACACAACAACTAATATTAATCTTGGAGCAGCTAATGTAAATGCAGATTCCAAGATTAGTGTAGAGGATGCAGTTAAGCTTATGCAGAAGCTTGCAGGTATGAATGTAGAGCTTGGTGTGGCGGAGTAAGGAATAGTATTTTGTTCCTGTGCCTGAAAGGAATATGATATGAGAAAAACAAAGAAACTGATTTTAGCACTTTGTATGTTGCTGACAGTGGCAGGATGTAATGTTAATTCAGATAGTAAGTATGAAAATTCATCTGCGGCAAATATGGAAACCGTAAGTGGTAATGCACCATCGGAAAAAGAGATTCATATTCTGGATATTAACAGAAGCACTTTGTATGAATCTGAGTGGTCTGAGCAATATGGGGTAACTTTGGTGGAAAGTGAATATTCGGCAGTACTTCTTAGTGATAAGGATGCCAAGAACTATCCGGAGCTTGCGGCGGTGTTATCGGGAATTGCAGCGAATCAGAAGAGTAATATGAAAGAAGAATACGATACGCTTATAGCACTTGCAAAGGAAAAAATCGCATACGGAACAGATGGTTTTGAGACGCTTGTTTCTGTTAATGATAGCCAGGTAAGACGTGCGGATAATATTGTGTTGAGTGTGCTTACTGATTCTTACCTCGATAATGGGATAATCCGTGGTTACAGGGGATTCTGGGGTTCCAATTATGACACGGAAACAGGTAAGGAGTTGCTTTTTACTGATGTTGTAACGGATGTTGATAAATTTGCAAATGCTGTGGAAAACAAGCTTTTTAGTACAATGGGAAAAAATGCTTTTTATAGCGAAACAGTGATTAAAGACTATTTTAAAAATTATGTTGCTGACGGTTTGCACTGGACTATTGATTATAACGGCGTTACTGTTTATTTCTCTGAAAGGGAAATCACAGATGCAAGTATTGGGGCGGTGACGATAACATTTGCAGATTATCCTGAACTTTTTAAGGAAAAATATGCAGTGGTTCCTAATGCTTATATTGTTGAGTTGCCGATGAAAACTGCGTTCTATGCGGATTTTGACAACGATAAAAGTTATGAGGCACTGACTGTATCAGACCAATATGATGGAGAAAATAACTATCATGCAACAGTTGATATATGTATGGGAGAAAATACATACACAGAAAGTTTTTGGGCATATGGATGTGAGCCGTACTATGTAAAGACAGCGGATGGAAGACAGTATGTGTACCTTTTTGCAGAGTTGGAAACGCAGATGTATCTCTATGTTTATAATATTGTAGGAGAAATGATAAGTAAGGTGGGCGAAGTAAATGTTACACCATATTATAATGATGGTCTGTCTACAGTGTTGACAGATCCTGACAACATGCATTTTGAGATTTACAATAAGGGAACAGGCGGCGGTGTTTCGGAACAAAATGCTTTCTTTTCAGTAGGTTCCGACGGTCTACCGTCTAAGAGATAAATATAATCTCATATATTGACTATCTCTAACATAAGTATTATAATCAACTTAATGCTAATTAAGTTAATCGTGAATAATAGAACACTAATGAGGTAATGCTTATGTTTATCGGAAGAGAAAGAGAGATACAGGAACTTAACACATTATATGAATCACAGAAGTTTGAGATGGCGGTTGTTTATGGCCGACGCTATGTGGGTAAAACATCAATTATAAGTGAGTTTATTAAGGATAAAGAGGCTATATATTTTGCGGGATTTGAAACCAATGAAAAGATGAATCTCAATAATCTTTGCAGGTGTATTGTTGCATATAAGCCGGAAATAGAGGAATATATCACATTTTCCAACTATGAAATGGCATTGAAATACATATTCAATATTGCTAAAGAAAAAAGAGTTGTTTTTGTAATTGATAATTATAGTTGTGTGGATAAGTCGGTGAAAGGCTTTAACGCTATGTTAAAGTCGCTGATTGATAAGTATAAAGCGGAGTCAAAGCTGTTTTTGATAATATGTGATTCCTCGATTTCTTATGTGGAAAATAATATAACAGATAGTAAATCGCCGCTACGAAAGTGCATCTCCGCAAGTTACAAGGTGCAACCATTGGGATTTGTTGAGTCCTGCGATTATCTTGAAGATTATAGTATGGTTGACAAAGCAGTTGCTTATGGAATTACGGGTGGAGTTCCACAGTATCTTAGACTTATAGATGATGATTTATCTATAGATGCCAATATCAAGAGGTTGTATCTTAATTCTTCATCTGTATTGCGCGAGGAATTGGAAAATGCTTTGCGACAGGAAGTCCGGGAGCCCGGAGTTTACAATGCGATTATTACTGCTGTTGCAACGGGAGCATCTAAGTTGTCACAGATAGCGGAAGCGGTTGGTGAGAGTACAAGTGCATGTGCCATATACATAAAGAACTTAATAGCATTTGGAATTGTAAAAAAGGAGATGCCATTAGGTGATACCTCTTCGCGAAAGACAATTTACAAGATGGCAGACAATGCATTGTATTTCTGGTATCGTTTTATACCGGATAATATGTCGCTTATATCTGTTGGAAAGACAGACGTAGTTTATAACAGAATTAAGGCGGATATTGCAGATTACATGGGTGACGTGTTCCGTGATATATGTAAGCAGTTTATAGAAAGACTTCTTGCAGAGGGTAAGATACCGGTTAAGTTTACCCATATTGGAAGATGGTGGGGAATGGATGTTGCAACTAAAGAGAAGCAGG
Organism: Lachnospira sp.; assembly: GCA_017397445.1. Lineage (GTDB taxonomy): Bacteria > Bacillota > Clostridia > Lachnospirales > Lachnospiraceae > Lachnospira. The sequence goes on along the minus strand of JAFQIQ010000011.1, from coordinate 7,661 downwards.
AAATAGATATAGTTGCTACGGATAATAAAGATGGAATACTGTTTTGTGAGTGTAAGTGGACAGATGAGAGAGTAAGTACGGAGGTGTTGGAGAAACTGATTCAAAAGAGTGAAGTGTTTGAGTATAAGAAAAAATATTATTACATTTTTTCAAAAAACGGTTTCACTAAGGAATGTGCTGAAAAGGCAAAACGTATGTCTAATGTCGTACTTATAACGTATAAGGGTTAAAAAAATCCCAACCGGTTCCTAATATAATAGAATCGGTTGGGATTAGTTTTTTATTATGGACGAAGTCCTAAACCACCCTCAAGTGTAAGAGTCTCACCTGTCATGTACTTGAAGTCAGGGTGTGCAAGCTGTACGCAAACACGTCCGATGTGCTCTTCAGGGTCACCGAAGAATCCCATAGGTGGTGTGTGTACATTCTTCTCAAATGCTTCTGGATAAGCATTCTTGAACTGCTCTAACTGTGCTGTCCAAGCAAGTGGGCAGATTACGTTAACGTTGATGCCATCCTTGCTCCACTCTGTTGCAGCAACACGAGTAAGACCGCGGATACCTTCCTTAGCAGCAGCGTAAGCGCACTGTCCGTAGTTACCGAAAAGACCTGCACCAGAAGCAAAGTTAATAACTGTACCCTTGCTCTTTGCAAGATATGGATAACAAGCCTGCATATAGTGGAATGTAGCGTAAAGGCCTGAATAAATAGCTAAGTCAAACTGCTCTGTTGTGTGGTCTGCAATAGATACACCTGAAGCAGAAGCCTGTGCATTGTTAATAAGAACATCAATACTACCGAATTCAGCAACGATTTTCTCAGCAACATCCTTAGCGATTGCCGCATTATCAGCACCGGCATTAATGTCAGCCTGAATATACATAACCTTTACTCCATAAAGACGCTCTAACTCTTCCTTTGCGTCCTCTAACTTCTTTACATTACGGCCTGTGATAACGATGTTAGCACCTTCCTTAGCGTAAGCAGTTGCAATACCATATCCGATAGAGCCTGCTTTTCCATCAGATAAAACAGCTCTGCCGGCACCTGTGATTAACACAGTTTTACCTTTTAAAAAACTCATAAATTACTCCCTCCCAGCATCCTATAATGATAGAAATGCTTATATAATATCAACTTTAATTATATGTGAAAACCTGTACAAAAATCAATAGTAATATTTAGGTTGTTACATAAACTTAATATTTATTTAAACGTTTTGTAAACACATTTTTGTAAAACTGATGTATGATTATTTTATAAAAATGTCTGAAGGAGGCTGAAGATGAGAAAGTTAATAGGGGTGTTAGTATTAGTAATGTGTTTATGTTGCGGGTGTAGTGACAGTGAAGCGGTCAGTAATGAAACTAGGGACATGGTTGATAAAGAAACTCAATCGGAAAGTCAGACGGAGACGCCGACAGAAGTTGTAACAGAGAAGCAGACTACTATATTTGACGTAAGACCGGAGAAGCGTTATGATATTACACCTGAAGGTGCCAAAGCCATACCTGCGACGAGAATGGTATCTGATATGAATTTGCAGTCGAACAGTAATAAAAGACACTATTATTATTCAGAGGACGATATGAATATATCATTAAAGTATGATAATAGTGAGACTCCGATGCTTAATATTAATGGCAAGTCGCTTCAAATCACGTTGAGCAGTGAAAGCGGAGGTCCTAATATATGGACAAGAGACCTGAATAAAGACGGTAAAAAAGATGTCATAATAGAGTGGGAAGGATATAGGCATTATGACATAAAAGTTGTGCTGTCAAAGGGCAGCGGTTATGAGGAAATTACTTTGGAACAAAATATTCCGGATATAGATATAACACTTATGGATGATTATAAGATGAGAGTTGTAAGTAAGCAGTGCAATGTGGATGCAGAGTATGAGATAGAAAACTGGTTTTCATATGATTTACTTAATTCATATCTTGTGTATTATGAAGATGGAAAACTTTTTAATACATTATATGAGATAAAGCCTGAACACAATAAAATCACAGAAACAGATTGTTATGAATCAGGTGGTGATACTATTGTTGCAGTAAAGAATATGGTTCAAAGCAGTAGCCATTTTACAGGAATTACGGTTGTATATTATTATCGGTTTACTCCAGATGGTACCATGAAAACAGAAATTAAGATGGTTAATGAAAACTATTATCCGTTCTAGTCATTGGGGGCGAATGCCCCATCAATGACTAATTATTACTTTTCCTAAATTGTAATGGTGACATTCCGGTTGATTTTTTAAAGCAGTCGCTGAAATAAGCATTGCTGGAAAAACCGGATTCAGTGGCGATATCGGTCATGCTCATATCTGAGTTGAGGAGTAATTTCCTTGCATAGGTCAGACGTTCGTTCAGAATAAATGCGGAATAAGGTGTATTCAAGTGATTAATAAATATCTTTGACAGGTACGATGCGGATATATTGATGGCTTTGGCGGTGTCATCCAAAGATGGATTGTCGCGAAGATGGGCCTTGATGTATTTTATGGCATCGCCAAGGTAAGAATTCTTTTTTTCATAATTGATCATACTGGTCTCGTTTGTCAGTCGCTCGGTCAGGCAGGTGATTATAAGCTTATTAAGAAGCCCTGTCAGAAGAAGCTCTGAGTATTGATTATAGGAATTCCATTCCTGCTCCATATCTTCAAGTATAGACACTATTTTAGCACGGGTGTCATCACTGAAACGAATGACATGTTCAGTACAAAGTTCGTCAAATGCTTTTCTGCCTATGGTAGAGATTACCCCTTCTATCATTTTGTCAGTGAATTTGATTAAGATTCTCTCATAAGGATTATTTGAAATATATGTAGTCCTACGATAAAGATTCTTAGGAATAAATGTTAATTCTCCAGCCTGAACAATGGTGGTGAAATCAGGGGAATATATGAGTCTTTCGCCGCTTACCATATACGAGATGCCATAAAAGTCCGTATATGCTTCCGATGTGTTCATCTCATAGTGAGGAGGACGAACGGTGCGGTGAAAATTAAAATTATAACCGGGTTTTAATGGATATGGCATAATAATACCTCCAATCTGTCAGTGAATTCGGTCCAATAGTGTTATATATAATTATAGCAGGAAATTAACAGGATATAAAGGTGTGAAATCTAAAAAAATTAAATATTTTTGTTTATAACAAGAAGAAAATAGTAAATTCCTTTGTTATAATTAAATCATCAAGAAACCTCTTTAAAACCGAATAGGAAGGGGGTGTTATTCACATAGTCATATTCTATAGGGTGCAAATATGACTGTGTATAATATCCGTGTTTCTAATTATTATGCATCCGATTAATTGATAATCGAAGGGACGGCCCTGTCACAGGAATAAAACTTGTGGCAGGGTTTGTTTTATGGTGTTATAATATATGTAATATGTAGGTTGGAGGTGTGATATGGCGCATTTGTCAATTAATTGTCGCTCAAAAGTATTGGGAATGCCGGTTATGCTGGATGTGTTGATGCCACAAAGAAAGGGTAATTATAAGGTGTTGTATCTGTTGCATGGTGCAGGCGGTGACCATACTACGTGGCTGTATAAGTCCCGTATTGCAGATTATATGGAGAAAACAGATATTGCAGTGATTATGCCTTCCGGTAATAATAGGTTTTATGTGAATAATGAACATGGAAAGAAATATTTTACATATATAACGGAAGAACTTCCAAAGATGTGTGAGGAGATTTTTAATATCAGCTGTGATGCGAAAGACAGGTTTATAGCAGGTATGTCCATGGGGGGATATGGTGCATTTTATGCAGCACTAAAATGTCCCGGAATGTATGCAGGTGCCTTTTCGTATTCAGGAGCACTTGATATAGGTGCGATGTATGAGCGTTTGTCAAAGAAAGATATGTTTGCGGTGTTTGGAACAAGGCAGCAGTTAGATGAGGGCGATTATGATTTGAAGAAACTTGTAAACAAGCAGGGTGCTAACGATGTGGATAAGTTTACCGAATTTAATATTGCTTGTGGAGAAGAAGATGCATTACTTCCGTATAATAGAGAATTTTACGATTATATGAAATGTGCCGGATATAATGTAACTTATGAAGAATCGCCCGGCGGTCATGATTCAGAATATTGGGATAAGCAGGTTGAAAAGACTGTGGAAAGGATAAAGCTATGGTAAGTACTATTAATCTTTTTTCTGTGTACGTTAAGCAAAATATGGATGTAACCGTAGTTTTGCCCGATGATTTGGGAGATGAAAAGCTCAAATGTGTGTGGCTTTATCATGGAGGAAGCGGTGACCATACGGAGTGGTTGTATCACACTAATCTTGTGGATTATGTGAATGAAAGGCATTTTGCGGCGGTAATTCCCAATGTGCATGAATCGTGCTTTGTTGATATGCATATAGGCCCGAAGTATGGCACTTATGTAGGACGCGAGCTGCCTAATCTTATCCACACTATGTTCAGGTGTATATCTGATAAAAGGGAAGATAATTATATAGCCGGTTTTTCCAACGGTGGGTATGGCTGTCTGAATGTAGCACTTAAATATGCTGACAGATATTCGGCAGTTGGGGCATTTTCAGCAGGCGACAAGGCAGATGCTATATTTGATAATGACGGAAGTCCGAAATCCTTGCATAGAATTAATCTGTTTGGAGATGGTGATTTGCATCAGAATAAGTATGGTCTTACATATCTTGCAGATAGGCTTATTGAAAAGATTAAGACGCAAGGGGCAGAGGCACCGATTGTGTATCATGCCTGCGGTGGTAAGGATCCGTGGCTTTGGATGAATCACATTCTCAGGGATTATTTCCTTGAACACAGGGAGTATTTTGTATATACTTATGATGAGATAGAGGAATTGGGACATGAATGGAAGTTCTGGGATATTGAACTTATTAGATTCCTCGACAAGGTAGGTTTATTCTCAAAGGAGGTTACATCGTGAGAGAAGTAAATGTAAGTGAGATAACAAGTAATATTAAAGAAATGTGCATAGAGGCTAATCATTATCTTTCGCCTGATATGAAAAAGGTTTTTCAGGAGGCGGTGGAGAGCGAAAAATCTTCCCTTGGCAAGCAGGTGCTTGACCAGCTTAATGAGAATCTTGATATAGCGGCAGCAGATATGATTCCTATATGTCAGGATACAGGTATGGCAGTTGTTTTTATTAATGTGGGTCAGGATGTTCACCTTGTAGGTGGCGACATAACTGATGCAATTAATGAAGGCGTAAGACAGGGATATGTTGAGGGATACCTTAGAAAGTCTGTTGTAAGCGACCCTATTATAAGAGAGAATACAAAGGATAATACTCCGGCGGTTATTCATTATGGAATTGTGCCGGGGGATAAAGTAGAAATCACAGTTGCACCAAAGGGATTTGGTAGCGAGAATATGAGCCGTGTGTTTATGTTAAAGCCGGCAGACGGTATAGAGGGTGTGAAGGAAGCCATACTTACAGCGGTTAAAGATGCGGGACCTAATGCTTGTCCGCCTATGGTTGTAGGTGTAGGAGTGGGTGGCACATTTGAACAATGTGCTTTGCTTGCGAAGAAGGCATTAACACGTAATCTGGAAGAGGAATCGCCGATTGAGTATGTAAGGGAGCTTGAGGCTGAGATGCTTGAAAAGATTAATGCACTTGGAATCGGCCCCGGCGGTCTTGGAGGTACTAAAACAGCACTTGCGGTAAATGTTGAGACGTATCCTACACATATTGCCGGTCTTCCGGTTGGTATTAATATATGTTGCCATGTGAACAGACATGCGCACAGGGTTATATAATAAGAAGGAGTGTGTAATTATGGACAGACATATTAATGCGCCTATAAGTGATGAAGATGCTAAAAATCTTCGTGCCGGCGATTACGTATATATAACCGGAACTATTTATACTGCCAGAGATGCGGCTCACAAAAGGATGGCTGAAGCTTTGGCGGCAGGTGAGAAACTTCCTATAGATATGGAAGGAACTATCATATATTATATGGGACCATCCCCAGCAAGAGAAGGAAGGCCGATTGGTTCCGCAGGTCCTACAACTGCCAGCAGGATGGATAAATACGCTCCGGATTTGCTTGATTTGGGACTGAAAGGAATGATTGGTAAAGGAAAACGTTCTCAGTCAGTACAGGATGCTATAGTTCGCAATGGTGCGGTGTATTTTGCTGCGGTAGGCGGAGCGGGTGCATTGCTTTCGAAAAGAATCCTTGCTTCTGAAGTTATTGCGTATGATGACTTGGGAACGGAGGCCATCAGAAAACTGGAAGTTGAGGATTTTCCTGTTATTGTAGTGATTGACAGTGAGGGGAATAACCTTTATGAAACGGTTGTTAAGGAGTTTTAGGGAATTTTGCAAGGTAAATGTTTAGGAAATTCTGAAAATGCACTTGACAAAGAGAAAATGCCTTGTTATAATAACATCTGCGTTTACGTATTATACGTGACGCGTTATATATGAATGGAGAATTACTCAAGAGGCTGAAGAGGCGCCCCTGCTAAGGGTGTAGGTCGGGCAACCGGCGCGAGGGTTCAAATCCCTCATTCTCCGCTTGGCAGGAGATAGCCGCGAACGGGAAACCGTTCGCGGCATTTCTAATTCTATTAATCAAGATTCCATCCATAGTCTCCGTGGTATATCATTTGTTTGGTCATGCCACCGTCTATGCACACATTTTCACCTGTAATAAATCCGGCTTTATCCGAGCAGAGAAATAATACCATATTAGCAATATCTAAAGGATTGCCTACGCGACCGACAGGTTGTTGAATGGCATCGGATCCTTCGTATATTTTGTAATCAGTGTCAATCCATCCCGGTGAGATAGAATTAACGCGGGCTTTTCCGGCCAGGCTCACAGCCAGTGCGTGAGTCAGTGCGGCAATTCCGCCTTTGGCAGCAGTGTAGCTTTCACTTTGTGGCTGGCTCATCCGATCTCTTGAAGAAGATATATTAATAATAGAAGCTCCGGGATTAAGATGATCGGACAGAAGTTTTACTAAATAAAACGGTGCAGTGACTCCCACCGACATAGCGTAACTAAACTCCTCGTAGCTACATGTATCAATGCCTTTAAAGAGGGGGAGTGCGTTATTAATAATGTAATCAACGTTTCCGTACTTTCTAATTACATAGTCAGCAAAAGATTCCAATACATTCTTATTGCCAATATCCCCAACATAATGTGGGCCTTCATTTTTGTCTATAATGCAAACACGCGCCCCGTTCTGTTCAAATTCACGGGCGATACATTGGCCAATTCCACGGGCGCCTCCCGTAATAATCACAACTTTATCTTTAAACATACGAATCTCCTTTCCAATTTTATATAAATGTATCACAACTAAGTCGGTGGTTGCAATTAATATGACCAATATAAATCGAGTATTTTGTGGAAAATATTATAGCCAATCCCAATATCTTGTTGTTGCAAAAAAAGTTTAAAAAAAAGTAAAAAAAGGTGTTGACAATATCTTTTCGAGGTGATATTATAAACAAGTCGCCGCGAGCGACACACAAAACAAAATACAACAAACGTCAGCAAATAAGGGCGTTTGAAGTATAAATGGTCTTTGACAATTGAACAGTAAAACAACCTTGAAAATTCTTTAAGAATTTCAATTTTTACGAACTTAGCAGAATCGCGATGAGGCTTTGGCGAG
>JAFQIQ010000092.1 GCA_017397445.1 Lachnospira sp. | reverse complement strand
CCAACCCACAAAAGACCATGTTCGAATGTGGTCCATGATACACCTTTATAATTTCCTGTTCCCGTTACAGCAAAATGTGCCGTATCAAAAGGCGATACGTCCGCCGCCATTACTGTTATTGGACTAAACTTAAACACTCCATCAAGTCCTACAAATGGCATAATACCTGCAAGAACCACAATTGCCATAACTATGGCTGATAATTTTTTAATTGTTCTTTTCATTGGGATTTCCTCTCATTTTATAATAGTAAATCAAAATATATACAATCTTATCACTTTAATTAGGTAATGTAAAGAAGGTTATTGAATGTAGTAAAAGGGGCGCATTCGCGCCCCTACACTAAAACATACTTATTCCTCATCCTTATCATTCTCAGCAGCTTCAAGTAATCTCTCTATACTGTCATCTTTAACTGCTACTGATTCTCCATCATCATCAACAGTTTCAGCTATCTCTACAACCTTACTTGTTTCAGCTTCTTCGACATCATCATACCCTTCGGCATCCTGACCGTCCTCACCTGCAGGTTTTCTTCTTACCTTTGCAACTGTGGCAACTGTTATGCCATCATCAAGGTTAATAAGTTTAACACCTGAAGTAATTCGACCTAGCTTAGAGATGTCTGAACATTTGAGCTGAATAATTACGCCCTCTGTTGTGATAAGCATAATCTCTCTTGTGTCATCAACTGCCTTCACACCGATTACATGACCTGTTCTGTCATTAATCTTGTAACACTTGATACCCTTGCCGCCTCTGTGCTGAACAGTGAACTCTTCCATATCTGTCTTCTTACCAAGACCATTCTCAGATACGATAAGAAGGTCAGTTCCCTGCATATTAAGCTGCATACCAACAACTTCATCTTCATCAATAAGGTTCATACCAATAACACCCATAGCAGTTCTTCCTGTTGGACGAACATCAGATTCCTTGAATCTGATACACTGACCAAACTTAGTTACAAGGAAGATTTCACATTTATCATCTACAAGCTTAACCTCGATAAGTTCATCGTCCTCTCGAAGAGTTATAGCCTGAATACCTGTCTTTCTGATATTAGCAAACTCATTGATAAATGTCTTCTTTACAATACCCTTCTTCGTTGCCATAAACAGACAGTCTTCATCCTTAATTAACTTAGTATCAATAGGAATTACCGCTGTTATCTGCTCACCCGGCTGAAGCTGGAGAAGATTAATAATAGCAGTACCTCTTGATGTACGGCTTGCCTCCGGTATCTCGTAAGCCTTAAGCTTATAAGCACGACCTGTATTAGTAAAGAATGTAAGATAATGATGAGATGTTGTCATAAAGAGATCCTTTATGTAATCATCCTCAATAGTCTGCATTCCCTTAATACCCTTACCGCCTCTGTTCTGGCTCTTAAAGTTATCAGGAGTCATACGCTTGATGTAACCTAAGTTAGTACGTGCATTAACAACAGGCTCATCCGGAATCAAATCTTCCATAGATATATCATACTCATCAAATCCGATAGAAGTTCTTCTGTCATCACCATACTTATCCATAATAACTGTAATTTCTTCTTTAATTACACCCAAAAGAAGCTTGTTATCCCCAAGAATTGCTTTATACTCTGCAATCTTAGCAAGTAAATCATTAAGTTCTGCCTCTAACTTAGCTCTTTCCAAACCTGTCAAAGCTCTAAGTCTCATATCAACAATAGCTTGTGCCTGTACATCTGTTAAAGCAAATTCAGCTATCAAACTCTCTTTAGCTATTGCAACATTTTCTGAACCTCTGATTATAGCAATTACTCTGTCAATATTATCAAGAGCAATCATTAAACCTTCTAATATATGTGCTTTTTCCTCAGCCTTATTAAGGTCGTACTTAGTTCTTCTTGTAACAACCTCTTCCTGATGTGCAAGATAGTAATTAAGCATATCAAGAAGGTTAAGAACCTTTGGCTCATTGTTAACAAGTGCAAGCATTATTACGCCAAATGTATCCTGCAACTGTGTATGCTTGTAAAGCTGATTAAGAATGATATTAGGATTAACATCTCTTCTAAGCTCAATACAAACACGCATACCTGTTCTGTCTGACTCATCTCGAAGGTCAGTAATACCATCAATCTTCTTATCCCTTACAAGCTCAGCCATCTTCTCAATAAGACGAGCTTTATTAACCATATATGGAAGCTCTGTTACAACGATTCTGTTCTTACCATTCTGCATAGGCTCAATATCAGTAACGGCACGTACTTTAATCTTACCGCGTCCTGTTCTGTATGCCTCTTCTATGCCAAGCTTACCTATAATATTAGCACCTGTAGGGAAGTCAGGTCCCTTGATAATCTCAAGAACCTCTTCCATACTTGTAGCTCTGTCTTCATTAACTCTGTTGTCAATAATCTTAACAACAGCACCAATTACCTCACGAAGATTGTGAGGAGGAATATTAGTTGCCATACCAACAGCAATACCTGATGTACCGTTAACTAAAAGGTTAGGATATCTTGAAGGAAGCACTGTAGGCTCCTTCTCTGTCTCATCAAAGTTAGGTACAAAATCAACTGTATTCTTGTTAATATCAGCTACCATCTCCGCAGAAATCTTAGAAAGTCTTGCTTCTGTATATCGCATGGCAGCCGCACCATCACCGTCCACAGAACCAAAGTTTCCGTGACCATCAATAAGCGGATATCTTGTATTGAAATCCTGTGCTAACTTAACTAAAGCCTCGTAGATAGATGAGTCACCGTGTGGATGATACTTACCCATGGTATCACCGACAATACGGGCACATTTTCTGTGTGGCTTATCGTAGTCATTATGCAACTCCACCATAGAGTGAAGAATTCTACGCTGAACCGGTTTCAAACCGTCTCGTACATCAGGAAGCGCTCTGGCTGCAATAACACTCATGGCATAGTCAATATAATAACTTTCCATGGTTTTTTGCATATCTACTTCCTGTAT
>JAFQIQ010000091.1 GCA_017397445.1 Lachnospira sp. | reverse complement strand
GAGCGTAATATTTTCTGTTACATTAAGTACCGGAATAAGATTATAAAACTGATATATAAGACCTACCTGACGGCGTCTGAATACAGCAAGCTGCTCTTCATTCTGTGCATACACATCATTGCCGTCCATAAACACTTTTCCTCCTGTAGGTCTGTCCACACCTCCAAGAATATGTAAAAGCGTTGACTTTCCCGATCCTGATGGTCCGATAATTGCAATAAATTCGCCTTTGTTCACGGAAAAACTTACATTATCAAGTGCCTTAACCTGATTTTCACCTTTTCCGTATGTCTTACAAAGATTTTCGACTTTTAAGATTTCCATAATAGGTTACTCCTTTTTAATTTATGCAATTATTGTAATCAATCCAAGTGACAGTCCGGTGACTTAATTATTACAAATATGTCACTTTACATCATAATAACCGATGTAACAAGCCAGTCATCATCACCTACATTATATCTGGTGCTACAATATGGGCAGTTAATTGTCTTCAGTGCATCAAAACCTGCACCGCAATTTTTGCACCTTATCTGCTTAATACTAAAATACATATCCACCGGCTTTGAAACATTTTTAGTAAGACACATTGTAAATACTCTGCGGGATGTTGTAAGCTGCGTTCCGAAATCTCTTGTAACATCTATAAAAACATCTACAGTCACCTGTACAAAACCATTACTTTCTGAAAATGTTTTCAACCCCACAGCACCCGTATATTCCATATCAACTATATTATAAAATGTATTTCCCGTTGGTTGCCCAACATAGTACGGAAGCTGACTTGCGTCCCTTGAAAATACTATCATTTTCAAAAGCGATACAGCTTTGTCCTTGAAATATTCGTATGAAAACTCCGGTGTAAATTGTTGCATACGTGCAACGTAAGACTTTTCCGAAGATGCGGTTCTGTATACCATATTAACAGACTGGCCTGCCTGCTCGGCTAATTTGAAAAGTTTTGTCGCCGCCCATACAAAATAACCGACAACCGCACCAATCAAACCACCGCCAAATACACTTGTAATAAATGCTATTACCATACCATTCTCAAATCCTGCTATGGCATGTCTTATAAACATCAATATCACACATATTATCATACTTATCATCATTGTCTTTTGTATGCTAAGTTTCATCTCTTTAGATGTATCCGCACAATCCTCAACAAAATAATAATTGGTTACCCTTGGATAGATATCTGACATTTGGAAATGCAAATTGCAGTTAGGACAACCGTCCAGAAATTTTTCCAAGCTGCTAATTGCACCACAAGAAGGACATGTATACAATTCATGCCCTAACGATACTCCACCTTTAATGTCCGTTACTGTTTGATAAAATAACTCTTCTTTCTTAATGGTATGTACTTTTTTACCATCTCTGTAAAATTTTTTCTCCTTTTTACAGGTTCTGTAATCCATACTGCTTTGATATCTTGCATCTTCCCAGCCTTTGGTATATCCCGGACCTTTGGCAAACGCACCTCTTGGAGTAAATGTATACTCCATATCAAGGCCTCTGTCCTCCAACCTCTGTTTCTGCAATTCCATGCAATACTTTATATCCTGATTACCATGCTGTGGAACCTCGCCTGTCTTTGAAAACTCTTGCAGCTCCATTGCAAATTTCTCAAATATATATGGACTGTTTATACTCCATGTGGGGTTTTCCTGATTTCTTTTCATATACCTCTTCTCTCCATCAACATCTACACTGTCCCTTTATAAAATCTCACAACAAATCTGGCTCCGGAAACAATCCCTTGCTCCATAACGTTTTCTGCCTTGACAGTTCCATTCTGCCCCGTAATAATCATCCGGGCCAGTGCCAGTCCGATACCGAAACTCTTATCTGTAGAATTCTTTCCCTTATAAAATCTTTCAAATATATGTGGTAAATCTTCTTTATCAATACCACATCCGTTATCTTCGATAACAATCTCTGTATACAATGGTGTAGTCGTAGCATTTATCATAAGCTTTCCACCATTTGGAGTATGCTCCATACAATTCTTAACTATATTCCCCACTGCCTCACCGGTCCATGCCACATCTCCTATAAATTCCCCCCGGGCATTTACCGTTAACTCCTGATTGCGAAGCTCTATAGGTATCAGCAATGGTTCCGTAGCAATACGAACCAAATCCGCCATAGGCACATTTTCACGCTTAAACTCTACCGTACCTGCGTCAAGTTTTGAAATCTTTAGAAGTACTGTAATCAAATGATCTATTCTTGACAATAATTCTTTCAGTTCCCTAAACAATTGGCACCTTCGTTCCTCTGTCAAATCATCCTTTGTAAGCATCTGCACCACAAGATTAATCGACGTAAGCGGAGTACGTATCTGATGCGATATATCTGCGATTGAATCAGCAAGATAAATCTTGTCATCTAAAAGCTTCTGCTGTTGCTCCCTCAAGCGCACAGTCATCTTGTATATTTCGCTTTGAAGTATCGCCAGTTCTCCCTCTGAACATTTATCCAAATCTATATGATTATCACCATGCAGTATTTTGTCCACATCCCAAGAAAGCCTCGCTATCTGTCTATAGCGAAGGCTTGTACTTACAAGATATATTATAATAAATGTGGCACAAATCAAAAGCATAAGCAAACCATTATCTTCCCCGGCTCTCCATGCTATGACCGTAGCTGCCACCGAAACTAATATATACAATATCAGTGTTCTAAAAACTTCTTTGTTTCTTAATACTTTCATCCTCAATCAACCTTATATCCAAGACCTCGTACAGTTTTAATAATAGTTGGATTAGCAGGATCTTTCTCAATCTTTTCACGCAATCTTTTTATGTATACTGTCAATGTGTTATCATTAACAAATTCTCCCGCTATGTCCCATATGGATTCCAGCAATTGAGCCCTGGATAAAACTGCCCCTCTATTGTTAATAAAGACTAACATCAGTCTGTATTCAAGTGCTGATAAATACAAATCCTGTCCTGCTCTGCACGCTGTTCCCCTGACCGTGTCAACGACAACATCCCCCAGCTTCACGGCAGAACCTGCATTACCTGTAAGTCTTAGTATATTCTTAATACGCGACACTAATTCTCGTGGTCTGAACGGCTTAGCAATATAATCATCTGCTCCCAGTGAAAACCCGGTAACAGTACTGTACTCATCACCGGATGCTGTCAGAAATATAACAGGTACATTATAATCTGACTTAATAGCTGAACATACTGCAAAACCATTACCATCTGCCAGCGATACATCAAGAAGCACCATATCATATACCCCTCTTTCCATCGCCTCGAGCGCGGCCTTCTGTCCTGACACAGCACTTATATCAAAGCCCTCGCCTTTAAGAAATTCTGTGAGATTGTCAACTATGCTTTTGTCATCTTCTACAAGTAATATTCTTGACATATATGTATCTTCTCCTAGACATCGTGGGCTGATTCCAACACATTTATCAGTCCACCTCTATTTCATAGAAATGTATCTCTCCGTCACTGTCAAAATAATACTGCTGCTGGTAGTTCTGTGTTGTATCTTCTTCACCTGCTAATGCATTATCCATAATAACTATAGCAGCAATTATTATGATGATTACCCATATAATAACAGACCATTTAAGCTTTGTTGTCTCTTTTTCCTCTTTCGCCCTCTTTGCTGCCATATGCATCTGTTGTCTGGCATAAGCTGCCGATGTTGCATTATAATTCTGTGGGTTATTGGAATTCTGCTGAACATTCTGCCAGTTCTGCTTTGTCTGGGCATAGGACTGTCTTGCCTGCTGATAGGCATTCGGTTGTCCATACTGCTGTGTTGCCTGCTGACGGTTCTGTTGCATATTGTTATAAGGCTGTTTTGCCGTCCTGCTTCTCGCCATCAGTATACGATTTCTTATGCTATCCCATGGTGCACTTCTGTCTGAGTATCTTAGAAGCTCTATCTCAAAAAATCTCCATACATGTAAGTCTATCCCCGGAATATTTTCTATTACACCAACAACTGCCTCTACAAACTTAATGTTGGCAAAATCCGCCTTATCCTCATACTCATTAAAAAGCAACTGCCATGAACTCACATCATGTGCCAGCTTTGGATTACCTGCAACTATATGAAACTGTGTTGTAAGTTCTTTCAAACGATACTGCTGCTCTTGTGTAAGCACAATGTTAGCATTATATCTGTTTCTTGCTTGCTGAGCCTGCTGCTGTGCAGCTGTCTTTTGCTGTTGTGCAGCATTTCTGTTGGCCTGCTGACGTTGGGCAGCCTGTTGTTGTGCCTGCTGGCGCTGTGCAGCCTGCTGCTGTGCCTGCTGGCGTTGCGCTGTCTGTTGCTGTGTCTGCTGCTGTGTCTGCTGCCAAGTGTCATTCATATTAGGCATTGCCGGTTCAACATTATCATAGTCGGTCATCTGAGGCTGCACATTTTCAACATCAGGCATCTCAGGAATCTTTATATCATCAAGTGCCTTCATCATATCAGGCATCTCAGGATTATATTCAATAGAATCCAAGCCGTAATCAAAGTTAAGCTGCGAACCTTCGCCAAAATCCGATGTAACATTAAGCTCTGTAGTACCGATACCAAAATCATCTGATGTAAAGTCTATATCAGTTTTAATATCAAAATCCCCCGATATGTTATATTGACTCATAAAATCGTTCGTATCTTTCATATCCCTTATCCCCCATATCTTTGTGATAATCTTACCCCAATTATAACATTATGTAATAATATATTTCCATATATTTATTAGTATTTAACCATTGGATGCTCACTGGAGCACACAGCGTCACTTAACTATTCCATACTGCACTGTTTGCTAAATGCTTCATCATATTCTGCTGCATCAAGGGGTAACTCTACCGGTACGCCCTTCCATGCTGAATAATAGGCAGCATTAGTAAGCATAAGCTGATTAACCGCTTTCTCTCCCGGTGATATAAGAATAGACTTATCACCAGTTATTACTGCATCCGCAAAGTTTTCCAACATCTCCACGTATGGTTCTTTAGCCTTTCCGAAATCAATAATCTCCTCCTCGACTGAAAGATTCTCCCTTGAATTAACATTTTGTGTAGCAATGTATTCTGTAGAGTCCATACTATACTTGTAGATATGAAGCGTATCATCTTCTAATAACATACGAGCTTTCGTACCTACTATCTCCAAACGCTCCTGCCATACAGCCTCTCCGGTTGTAAGCATAAAGACACCCGTTGCTCCGTTAGCATAACGCATCTGTACCGTGGCTTCATCATCAACTTTGAAATCATTGTACTTGCCAAATGGTATATCGGCGTACAACTTCTGCGGCATACCAAAAAGCCATTGCCACATATCAAGTATGTGCGCTCCCTGATTAATTAAAGCACCGCCGCCCTCGCCATTCCAGCTGCTTCTCCAGCTTCCCGACTTATGATAATGTGCAGTTCTAAAATATCTGGAATTAACAACCATAATTCTCTTCAATTCACCAAGTTCGCCATTATCCAAAGCATTCTTAATGTGCATATATTTAGGATATCTGTGCTGATGGAATATCATTCCATACACTTTATCATGCTCTTTAGCCGCAGCCGTCATTCTTTCTGCCTGACTTACAGACGCACCTGCCGGCTTATCGCACAACACATGCTTCCCCAGTTCAAATGCACGAACTGCAATCTCCTCGTGCGTCTTATGGGGCGTTACAATAATAACTGCATCATAATCATCAGAATTCGCAAACATATCATCAATATCTGAATATACAGTCGGCTTTAAACCGTCTGTCGAAATAAGCCCATTCGCCCATTCTCTCGCCTCAGGTTTCCTTGCCACGATTCCGGTAAGTGACATATTCTTCACTTCACCTGACACAATCATATCAGCGTATTTTGAACCCATAACGCCTACTCCAACCAATGCAACTCTAATCTTTTCTGCCATAACAATACCTTCCCTTAAACTATATCTCGTGCCATGACTGCACTTCACTGCTTATGTTTTCCCCTGTTTCTACTGCCTGCTTCATAATAATAGCCATATATGCATCCTGCAAAGCATCGCGCAATGCACACTCAGCCTCTTCACAACCTTGACCTCTACCATATTCCGCCGCTTTAACCATCACCTGCGCAATCGCTGTTTCATCATTAGACATTTCTCTTATTCCAAATGGAGCTTCATAAACTATTACATCCTCTTCTCCGTCATGCACCATTCTAATTTCTTCACACTCACAGACATATCTGAGATTCGGATTATCGCTTTCCTTCGTAACTCGTCTGACCTTACCAAGAAGCACCGACTTTTGGGGTTCATTAGCCTCATCCAGCCACAAAAATGTACTGTCTTTCATCTCGCCTCTTACACCCTGAAGTTTTACATAATTATCTCTAATTGGAGAACGATACTGTTCTGAATCAAAATCATAAACCGCAACCTTTCCATTCGCAAATTCAAAAGTAGCCACAGTACGCTTCTTATCCGCAACTCTGCCATCTGTAATCTTTTCATATCTGTTCATAGTCTCCACTGTCGGAAATGCATATGTCTTAGCCGAAACAGTAAACGGCACAGACGCACTTGTATTAAGGTATGCCCTCATAAGACTTGCTCCGTGATACTCGTGTGCCAATGAAAAATTCAAAAATGTCGGCTCACCTATAACTCCCTTTCTAAGTATAGAAAGCTGTGCCCGGTATGTCGGATAATATATGTACTGTTCTGCCACCATAAGACGTCCGCCCGCCTTATGCATCTGCCACAATTCATTAAGTGTTTGCGTATTAAGCGCCGCAGGTGTTTCACAAAGTACGGTAAAACCGTATCCCATCCATTCTTTACTCACATCTGCAATAGAATCTTTATTAACTACAACCACTACAAAATCAGGCTTCATAGCCTTGCATTCCTCTATAGAGGTTGTGGTGTATATATCATTCTCCTTTGCCATACGCTCTGCCTTCTCCTCTGTCCTACAAAGCATAGCACACAATTCAAACTTATCCTCCAGTGCCTTTGCTATTCGCACAAAGTATAGTGAACGCCATCCTGAACCCACAATAATAAAACGATATTTTTCCATATAGTTACCTCTTTTCGCACAATTAATAATACAACTCTATAACAATTTTAACATTGTATATTGCACTTTACAATACTTGTCTTATTTCAATAATATGTCCGTCCAAATCATACATCCGAATAATGCTTTCCTCTTTCGTTACATACTCTATCCCATACCCGGACTCGTCCAATTTCTTCTGAAAACTCTTCAAATCACTATCCTCGAAGTAAAGCAATGTATCACATCCCTTATAGCAAACTTCATTGCCGATAGCATTTTCCCATACTCTTCTGTCCTGCAGCACCAGCCCGCCCGACATCATCACATTGGCTTCACCATCCAGTATCACACTAAGACCAAACAATTCTTTGTAAAATGCTTTAGAACGCTCTATGTCGTCAACAACTATTAATACATTCTTCAATTTCATAATTGTGCTTTACTCCTTCCATTAATCCCCTATTGCACAAATGTTATCAACAGCAATTCCGTTCAAAGTCCTCAATTGACTTACTGCCAAATCTCTTAGCAACGGCATTCTCTCATCTTGCGCCTTTCCTTGATTAATCAATATCGCATTATAACTTTCCAAATTAGCCAACACTAATAATTCATTAATACTTGCCTCGTCGCGTATATTTCCCTTCTTATCTGAATTAAACTCTCGCCATTCCTTTGCCGTTTTTCCAAACAACACCACATTAAGCATATCTGCTTCACTTGCATATGTGCATGATATCTGCACAGGCGTCAACTCAGGCAAAATCAACTTTGATTTTATCGCATCTGTGTGTATACGATAATTCAACTTAGATATCTCTCTATTCAGATTCCAATTAAGAGACATTCGACTGTTCTCGTCAGTTTTCAATCTTTTGTAATCTTTAATTATGTACAACTTAAACTCCGGCGATATCCACGATGCAAACTCAAAGGCTATATCAGAATGTGCATATGTCCCACCATAACGTCCGGATTTAGATACTATGCCTATTGCATTAGTACTTTCAATCCACTCTGTGGAGTCATAACAAATCTATTCAGCCCTGATTCACTTCTAACCGCGTCGAATTGCACACGGTTAAAATCCGGATTAGATAAAACTTCCCACAATCCTAAAAACTCAACTGTATTGCGATTTCTTAACTACCTTACTCATATAACACCTACGAACTTATGTTCTTATTATATCATAAGCAATTACACTTTACAATAGCTAAATAAAATTATTCTACTTTTAGAATACTGGCAGTTCCATCTCATCTTTCATTGCAACGAACCCATATTTCTCGTACAGTTTTCTTCCTACAGCAGTGGCTTCCAATGAAATCTGTGTTACGCCTCTTTTTCTTGCCTCATTTACAAGCAGGTCCAATGTCTTATATGCAACTCCCTGTCTTCTGTACTCAGGGACCGTATACATATTCATAATATATGCCTTCCTGCCGCTTGGATTAGAATATGTGGGCATTATCTTATAAAAGCTTACTCCTCCGGCTCCAATCCACGTATCACCATCATACACAAGATACGCTACATGCTCGCCATTAGCCAGTGCTTTAGGATACTCAGCTCTTGATGCGGCTTCCACAACAGACATATCCGTATCATCAGGTAATCTATTCGCCGCACGCAAAACTACTATTCTCGTTCGAACAAGCTCCTCCAAATCATCAATCATCGCTCTCCTATATGTGTATATCGTATCCGGCAATGCATGAAGATACATATCAAGTGCATCTGTGTGACTTTCCAAAACCTGCATCAAATGTGGCAACGGTCTGGCATATACTCCATCATAGTCCACCTCTCCCATCTCTTTTCTAACAGGAAAAGCTAATATTTCAACATCTGTACTAAACTGTGCATTAACACCTTCCTTGTTACCTCTTGCATCCAGTCGGATCCACTTATCCAATGTACGCAAATATACAGCGTTAAGCGCGTGTATACAATACCCGGTCTCCGGCGTGTCTCCCAGTGTCAGCCTTTGATAACATATTCCTGTCGGAATGTCGCAGGCACGAAGCAGCGCTGCAAGAAGATTAGACTTTGCCCAACATATCCCCACCTTCTGCTCTAAAACCTCCGATGCAGACTTTGTGACACGCTTATCCTTGGCATCCCACGAATGTTTTATTTCATCACGAACATGCTCATATATGCATTTTACTAATGAAACCTCGTCCGTTGCCGCCATCTTAAACTCTGTAGCTTTCGCCATAATTGAGTGATGCTTCCAATTAATATACTCCGACTCCTCTAAATATGCACTTATATCTTCCCTCAAAATCATCTCAACCATATTTTACCTATAATTCCTTATACAATATTCTGCAATCGTCTCCCCATACGTCAACACGGTTTTCCATATACACGAAACCGTACTTCTCGTACAATCCAACGTGGTCGGTTGCTATATACACCTTTTCTCTTCCCTGAAGCTTTGCAACATCACAGGCATGCTGCATTATCTCCTCACTATATCTGTTTCCGCGATACTCTTTCATTACATACACAAAACCAATCCACGGTATCAGATTCTCATCATCGATGCAATCCTTTGGCGCAAGCGTGCAAAATGCAACAAGTTCCCCCTCATTTTCCATAAGATAGAGCTTTGCACCATCTCCTAAAGTTCCATAAAAATTATTCTCTTCTATCAGCTTAACCAAAAATTTTGCCGCACCCCACTGGCACTCTTTGAGTTGCTCAAGCCATATCTCCTTATTCTCTGTCTCAAAATATTCTATTATATTCATATTAATTCCTCCTTACTCAAATTCCTTTTCATGCTTTTTAAAGAAATTGTAAAAATACTTAACATTTTCCAATTCACTCCACTTCTCAATATCATACTCTTTCTTATCCAGGTTGTATATTTTTGAATTTAGTGTCCCAAGCATAAATGGAGAATGGGTTGCAATGATAAATTGACACTGTAATAATCTTGCCATTTTATTAATCTCCTCTGCCAATGCGACTTGATTCGCCGGGGAAAGAGACACTTCAGGCTCGTCCAGCAAATATAAGGCATTCGGTTGCAAATATTCTTCAAAATACTGAAGCGATGTCTCTCCGTTGGAATATTTTTCCTGCGCAAACATTATATACGCTTCCTGCTTTCTTCCTTCTTTCGAAGATAGGAACTGTTTTGCCTCACGAAGTGACAGCCCTTTCTGTACATAATCATATTCCATTCCATCTGACAATACTTGCTTCTGCTGAATCTTCTTTATTTCATACAAAATATCCTCGCTCTTAATATAACGACTATTCTTCGGAAAATTTCTTATTATATTACCATAGTCGTCTTCGCCTAAACTATAGGCACACTCCGCTGAAAAGGAGCCACAGTAATCTACCTCTCCATATGTATTACTCGTAGCATATTCCTTACCCTTCAATTCCAGAGCATTTGCGATAATATTTAACAATGTGGATTTGCCGGAGCCATTATTTCCATAAAAGACAGTTATGGGAGCAAATATAAAGGGCTCGATATATTTCCCTCTAAAAACATTATACGGATAAATATTAGGATTCTTTACCGTACGGTCACTTAATTTAAAACTGCTTAAATATATCATTGTGTTCGCTCCTACTTCAACTTTCTATCCATAACAAGCTCTCTCCATACGAAGATCTTGCCACACTCATACACATCTCTATAGATTCCCATACAGAATCCGATACAACTTCATAGTTTTCATCACAGTCAAACAAGTAATAACCTTCGCTATTATCATACTTACAAATCGATAAATATTTAAAATGTGCCACCACATTTCCTAGAGTATCATACATTACTCCATAATCATCTTTAGGTGTGAAATACAAAACCTTTGCGCCATCCAACACATCCGGAAACATTTCTTTACCTCCACAAATCCGATAATTCTTATCAAGGTTGCATTCTCCTTAGATTAATTCTTCCAAAGCATGTGCATACAAAATCCTTTTGGGATTATACTTCATAACAAGATCCCAATCTTCTTCAAGCTTCACGTTATTATCATAGGCTCCCATATATTCTATTGGCTCTAAATCGCCAACCATGCAGGTTCCATCATCCAAAATGAGTGATACACTGTCCACACTATGACTAGGCGTAGAAAGTATCTCCCCTGCAATTCCTATGCTATTCAAAAAAGTTCTACTATCCTTACAACTCACAATAGTTGCCTCTCTTTCATCTATAGGCTTGTACTGCAACCGGCTATCCCTCTTGAATATCTCATCAGCATAATGAACACTCCTACTCTGCGTATCCATAAGCAGCAGCTTTACCCCATGCTCCATAAGCTCGCTCACCAAACCTATATGATCAGGGTGATAGTGTGTAGCCAAAACATACGTTATATCTTTAAGATTTATAGAATTCCTTTTAATCTCTTTGTAAAAATGTGGCAATGTCCCCGCATAATCCGTGTCAACAAGTAATCCACCACTGGTTCCCTTTATAAAAAATGTATTGGTATTGCCGTATCTTAATCTAGTTATCAGATGTATCATCTCCTTTGCCTATAAATCTACGTCCAACCTTGCAAGCATCTCCCACATATACTCCCTATGTGGCGTTATCACATTAATATCCACATTCAGATTACTCTCTGCATATGTAACAAGCATATTTTTTAGATTGCTCGCCGATTTCATATAATCATTTACTATGTATTCATCATCATATCCCCTGCGCTTTAAAAGCAAAGCCGATACCACTCCCGTCCTGTCTTTACCTGCATTGCAAAAATAAAGCACATTAGTAGTAGCATTCTCTAGGGTGTCAATAATTCGTTGCATGTTGTCATCCACCATACTGACATACGATGCTGATACCTCTGCCGGCATCGCCGGAATCGTATTACCACCGGAAACAGGCAAACATATGTAATCAAAGTCAGTGTTATCTGCCAAAGGACATTTTTTTGCCACACGTTCCCTTTCTTCTCGCAAGTCGATTATTGTACGAATATTGTTATGGATAAGCCACTTAATATCTTTTTCCGTTAATGTTGTTGGAACATCACTTCTTATATATCTAAGACTGTTCTTTAATATGCGTCTGGTATTAAGTGTTGTTTCAAACAAACTCACACCATTATCTACTCTCAACCTGTACTGCTTTGATGGAAACTTCACCGAGCCATCAAACTTCTCACTAACGCAATCCTTTTCATACTCAAAACCACATTTTCTCATAACCGCCCCTGAAGCCGGATTATCTGTGGCATGGCAGCAAACATATTCATATACGCCAAGCTGTTGTATACCAAAGTCCAACATTCTTTTAGCAGCTTCCGTTGTGTAGCCCTGACGCCAATAGTCATACATCGTGTTGTATCCTAGCTCATAGGCACATTTGTCCTTATTGTAAAATATGCCGCCACAGCCTATAAGTTCGCCGGTACTTTTAAGCACAAACCCCCAATTATAATGTTCCGCTTTAGAATTGCCTTCCTCTTCCATCAAAAGCCACTCTTTAGTCTCTTCCACTGACTTATGCGTACTCCAACGCATGTATTTAGCCACCCGTTCGTCGGAAGTCCAACGGTCATATATATCTTGTGCGTCCTGAACTGTTAACGGACGTAAAATAAGTCTTTCTGTTTCAAGTATTGGTGTCTGCATATCGGACCTCCTTTGCTTTGCTATTCCCAACAATTCTTAAAAATCTATCGACATACTGCTTATCTAAATCGCATTTGTCATAATTCTTATCGCTTGCAGTCTTAGGAACACCTATGTCCACCAGGGCCTTATCAAACTCCTCAAGCTCTAAATAACTGTCCTCCATATAACGCTGGACGTCATCATTGGGGCTTGGCACGTGAATTGTAATAGTTTTGCCATCCACTTTAATCTGATAGTAGAAGCTACCCTTTCTTTCATATTCCATCAGTGAAAATATCTTGTCACCAAAGCCTGTTTTGATTTCCTCGATGTCAATGTATTTGTATGTTATACCTAACGGATGCAACGGCGAATAATATACAATAGAATCCTCCGTCACATATTAATCTGCATTTAATTTCTCTCCTTCGCATATATTGATGCAAAAAATGTGCCGAAATGATTATAACATATCCGGCACATTTTTGCACCTCACCGCGAAAATACACTATTCCCTGAGGGTAAGGTCAAGAGATTTTTTAAAATTTCTTAATTTTTATCTGTTCAACCACCATACTCCAAAGTTAAGATACGCAGCAAATGTCAACCAGAGAATATACGGTATATTAAGTGCCGCAGCCACTTTAGATACTGCGGCAAATCTTTTAATCATTATTATCACCAATCCCCATAGTAACAAGAGCCAGAAAAATGAAAACAGACGCCATCCGAAATTAAAGAAGAATGTCGGCCAGAGGAAATTTACAATTAACTGTGCATAATAAATTACTTTAGTTGAGATAACCTCCTGTGAATCATCATCTGATGTTAATGTCAGATATGATGATATTCCCATAAGCGTATAGAGTGTGGTCCACGCTACAGGAAACAACCACGCCGGTGGAGAGAGCGGCGGTTGTTTAAGCGCCATAAATGCTTCCATTGAATCCT
>JAFQIQ010000090.1 GCA_017397445.1 Lachnospira sp. | reverse complement strand
TGAATTGCTCCCTCTCAAAAGTCTCTACTCATTAGAACGTGAATTGGAACATGGGTTGAATAGTAAAGTATGGCTTCGCTGCGGTGGATATATCGTAATTGAGCAGACGGAAGCCCTTACAGCCATAGATGTTAACACCGGAAAGTTCGTAACCAAGAAAGGTGATAAAGAGAGTAAAGATATTACCCATCTGAAGGTTAATATTGAAGCAGCACAGGAAATTGCCAGACAACTGCGTCTTCGTAATCTTACAGGAATCATAATAATAGATTTCATTAATATGCAATCAGATTTTCACACTACAAAATTACTGGAATATCTTAAATTCGTTATTAAAAATGATACTGTAATATGTAATGTTGTGGATATAACTAAACTTGGACTTGTTGAAATGACCCGACAAAAAAACGGTAAGTCTTTGAAAGAATTAATGTCAGACGGAGAATAATTGATGACATCGTTGTACGAAACTAATTATAATAAGTTTGCAGATTATATAAGAAGCAAACCGGTTATATACAAAATGTTCAAAATAATATATAAGTATATTCCCTATGGTACTATATTGGCCTATGGTAGTCTGGTACTGTGGTGTGTACTTTTTAACAGGAACTTGTGGCAAACCGCAAGAGTGGTATTAGTACCGCTTACCGGATTTGTTATTGTATCTTTAATGCGTAAAATCTTTAACTTTGAAAGACCATACACCAAATACAATATCAAACCGCTTATAACAAAGAATAAATCAGGTGAGTCTTTTCCTAGCAGACACACATTTTCCATAGGAATTATTGGCATGGCTTTCCTTTATGTTAATGTTCCTCTTGGCATAATTATGCTTTTTCTAATGGTTATTCTTGCTATAAGCAGAGTCGTTGCAGGTGTACATTTTGTAAAAGATGTGATTGGCGCGATAATTATGGCAGTTTTATGGGGATTAATCGGTTTTTTTATTATATAATTGTGGGAGGTAGCTAAAGATGGCAGATAAGAAAAATATCAAAATCGCCTATATTGGCGGTGGTTCTAAGCAGTGGGCAAGAGTGTTTATGTACGATTTGGCACTTTGTGAAGATTTGGAGGGAGAAATTGGACTTTACGATATTGACATAGAAGCTGCGGTTCGCAATCAACGCATAGGTGAACGTATTAATAACGCACCTGAAACCGTTTCTAAGTGGAACTATGTTGTGTATAGTACCTTAGAGGAATGTCTTAAAGGTGCGGATTTTGTAGTGATTTCAATACTTCCGGGAACTTTTGAAGATATGAGGGTGGATGTGCATTTGCCTGAAAAATATGGTATATACCAGAGCGTAGGTGATACTGCCGGACCGGGCGGCGTGCTTCGTGCCATGCGTACAGTTCCATATTACATAGAATTCGCTAACGCCATTAAAGACATATGTCCTGAGGCTTGGGTTATTAATTTTACTAATCCAATGAGCATATGTACTAAAGCATTGTATGACGTATTTCCTAAGATAAAAGCGTTTGGATGCTGCCACGAAGTGTTCCACACACAGGATTTCTTGTGTGATATTCTTAAAGAAATGACCGGCATAGAAGCCACACGTGATGAGCTGTATACAGAGGTTTCGGGAATTAATCATTTTACATGGATATCATCAGCCAAGTATAAAGATATTGAAATCTTTGACTATTTGCCTGAATACATAGACAGACATTTCGAAGAAGGACATTATGAGCATGGACCGGCCAATCAGTACCAGACTGATACATTTGCTTATGCAAACCGTGTAAAAATGGATATGTATAAGCGTTACGGCGTTCTTGGAGCAGCAGGTGACCGCCATCTGGTAGAATTTATGAATAATAACTGGTACTTAGGTTCTAAGGAACAGGTTGAAAAGTGGAAATATGCTCTGACTACAGTGGATTTTAGAATTAAACAGATGTATGAAAGAATTGAAGAGTCTGAGGCTATTGCTGACGGACGGATTCCGGTTCAGGTTAAAAAATCTGATGAAGAAGCAGTTGATCTTATGCGTGCGGTACTGGGACTTACCACGAAGATTAGCAATGTCAACCTTCCAAACGAAGGTCAGGTTCCGGGACTTCCGCTGGGAAGTATTGTTGAGAGCAATGCAATATTTACTAATAATTCAGTTCGTCCTGTTATGACTAAACCTCTAAAACCTGCCGTATTATCCTCGGTTGCAAGATGTTGTAACAATGTAGACGTTCTTTATGAAGGAATCAAGACTCATAATAAGGATTTAATTTTTGAAAGTTTTGTAAATCAGCCCATATGTTCAATATTAACACTTGATGAAGCAAAGCTATTATTTAATGAAATGTGCGAAAAAACAGGAGTAGCTTATGATTAAGTTTAAGAAGTCACTACATAAGAAAACTGCACTCATTCTGTGTGCAATTCTTGTAATATGCAATCTGCCTTGTAAAGCACAGGCACAGACAACAGATGTATTAATAACCCCGACAATTGCTGATACACAGGTTATGCCTGACCGATATAACACCGGTTGCAGTGGCGAACTGACAACACTTGATATGGCTGCAAGTATGAATGTAGGTGATATTATACTTGTTGCCGGCAGCAATTCAACCTGCTATGTTTTGGACTTTGCATATAGGAACAAAGAAATAGAGGGTACCATTTATATTGAAAACTATGATTTCAGCGGATATAAGTTCGTTGCATATCACGAGGATATGATTGAACGTGAAATCAAAGTGGTTTTTAATAATTGTAAATTTGCCTCTGCCAGCATGGGACGTACACAAGCTAACGTTTCCCACGAGTTTAATAACTGCACCTTCAACAGTTTTTACGGTAGCAATTCAGTGTTCAATAATTGTAAGTTTGGCGGCAATTATACAGATGGAATGGTGCCATTTTGCAATATAGAAGTAAACAACTGCTTCTTTTCTGATTTTACAAGCATCGCAACCGATGCAGGTGCTCATATTGATGCAACACAATTATATGGACACGCTGATACAGAAGTTAAAAATGTTACTTACACAAACTGCCGTTTTGAAATACCGCCACTTACTCTTGAAGATACCAACGCCTATGTTAATGCGGCACTTATGCTTCAGATTGAATACAATAATGCGGTAAATGTTACATTTAAAGATTGCACAATTAACGGCGGCGGATACAGCATATATGCCATTAACAAAAAGGATGAACTTACATTTACCAATACATCTTTTGATGGTATCACTTATGGTTGTGCCTACAAATACGGTGTAATCTATACAAAGATTAATAAAGATATTAAATTTAATAATATTAATATGCAGGATAGTCTCTATGTAGGCTCTGTATGGAAAGATGAATCAGGAACCCACGTAAGTGTTACAAATGACACTAATATAGAGCGAACACTTTTAGTTTATACCGATACAGGTTACTATACCTACACAATCCCTGCCTGTCCGAAAGGTTCAGATACACTTGATGGTTTAATGTATAAGGATATGCCCTTCGATATGGATATACTTGTTCCTTCTGACTGCGAGTATGTAGTTTGTTTTGACAGTACTATGGAGGGGCTTGGAAAGCAGCTTCGATATGTTAATTATGGCGATTCCTCTGTATACATTACATCTGATATGGCAGATTCACTATATTCAGGAGCTGATGACATCCTTGTATCCGGTAAATGTGGCAACGATATAACATTTACATTAACCAAATCAGGGGTGCTTACACTAACCGGAACCGGAGATACTTATAATTACCACTCTGCTAAATTTCCTGATTGGATAGATTATAAGGATTTCATTAAAGAAGTTATTGTAGGAGAGGGGATTGAAGGTCTGGGCTCTATGATATTCCGCCAGCACACCGGTATAGAAAAGATAACGCTTCCTTCCACATTAAAAAGCATAGGACAATATGCTTTGGGCGGATGCTCTTGTCTTTCAGAACTTACTCTGCCTTCTGGTATTACCTCTATCGGAAAAAATCTTATGTCCGGAACAACTATGTCAGAAGTTAAGTATGAAGGCGAAGATTGGTATTCTGTCACATACGGAACAGGCAATGAATATTTGCTTGATAAAATTGTGTTTGATGTGCCTGATGATTTGATTTACGGTGATGCAAACCGTAATGGTACCGTTGATGTAGCGGATGCAGTTATTCTTAAACAACATCTTGCAAGTATGGAAACTGACATATATAAATTATCCTGTGATGTAAACGCAGATAAAATTATCAATATTAAAGATGCTGTTAAATTGCAACAGAGCCTTGCCGGTATGAATGTAATACTGGGACAGGAATGAGCCCCCGATGACTAAGGAGACTACTATGCGAATATTTGTTAGTATACTAATTATGATTTTAGGTATCTTGCATGCACTAAGTACTGTTTCAAGAATGCTTATTATGATTACTGCACAGAAAGCAATTAAGGAATTCACAAACAATTCAAAAACTTCAATTAAATTGCGTAATATGCAGGATAATAAAGAATCATTAAAAAAGGCATTGGTTATGTGTATTCTTACCAGTGTTTTAATGATTGTCTTCTTAATTATAGTTATTATTAAAACCGGATTCTCGGTTTTAACTGTAGCTTTTGGTATAGCCGCTGTTTGTTCAGTGTTTAATATAATCACTACATTTATAGGATATAAGAATATCGAAGAATGCTATATTACCTCGGACGGAATCATTATGTATGATGGTATCCTTAAACGTAACCAAAACCGATTCGTTATAGAATCAGGATTATCCGGAAAGGTAAACAGACAGTACGGTCACAGCAAGAATATCAGTGTTTATAGAGCAAATATGGATATACCTTTCAGATTCCAGATAATTGATAATGACGAGGAAGTAATCAAGCTTTTGCAAACATTTATGTTACCTGAAGATATGGTAGAACGTGTTACTCTGATGGAAGAGTATTACGATGAAGTATCTGAAAGCATTGATAAATGTGGTGCCAAGTATATTTCTTCGGAAATTGCTAAAAAGATTGAAACTCTTACAGCCTACATGGATTGCGGCCTATGGCTGGAGGATTATGAGCGTGATGAGCGTGGCGAATTACCGTCATCCCTTAAACGTGGTGTATTATCACAGGATGGATTGTATGATTTATTGACCACATACGAAGCCGAAAAATCTACAGAAGATGGTACTGTAGAATAATGAAGATTTTTTCCAAATTTCTTCAATCTTTTTGTTGACAAATGCATTTCTATAATATATTATATTCTAGTGTGCCGCTCAGTTAGGGTATAAGCAGGGAATCCTCCCCAAAACTGGCGAGTATTTATTTTAGGAGGTGCCATATGTACGCAATTATAGCAACAGGTGGTAAGCAGTACACAGTATCTGAAGGCGATGTAATCAAGGTTGAAAAGCTTGGTGTTGCAGCTGGCGAGACTGTTACATTTGACCAGGTTCTTTTTGTAAACAACGGCGAGGCTAAGGTTGGCGAGCCAACAGTAGCAGGTGCTACAGTTACAGCTAGCGTTATCGAAGAGGGTAAGGCTAAGAAGGTTATCGTTTACAAGTACAAGAGAAAGACAGGCTATCACAAGAAGAATGGTCACAGACAGTTGTTTACTAAGGTTAAGATCGAAAAGATCAACGCTTAATCAGGTAATCATATGACTAAAGCAATTATCTACAAAAACTCACAAGGTGAGATTGTTGGATTTAAAACAGAGGGTCATGCGGGATATGCCGAAGAAGGCAGTGATATCGTATGTGCCGCTGTGTCGATGCTTGTAATTAACACAATTAATTCCATAGATTTATTTACGGATACGAAGTGTGAAGTACTGGCAGACGAAGAGAATGCTGTTATAAAATTAGCAGTAATTTCTAATGAAAGTAACGAGACGCAGGTATTACTTAAGGCATTGGAGTTGGGACTTACCCAGACCTCAGCCGGTAATCCTGATTATTTATCGATTAGTATCGAGGAGGTGTAATGACATGTTGAATTTGAACCTTCAATTTTTCGCTCACAAAAAGGGTGTTGGTTCTACAAAGAACGGTAGAGACTCTGAGTCAAAGAGATTAGGTGCAAAGAGAGCTGACGGACAGTTTGTTTTAGCTGGTAATATTCTTTACAGACAGCGTGGAACAAAGATTCATCCAGGCGTTAATGTAGGTCGTGGTAACGATGATACATTGTTTGCACTTGTTGATGGAACAGTTAAGTTCGAGAGAAAGGGCAGAGATAAGAAGCAGGTTTCTGTTTATCCTGTTGCTTCTAACGAGTAATTCAGTTCAATTTGAGCTCCAAGTCTTAGGCTTGGAGCTTTTTTATAATATTGTAACCAATATTATAAAAAAGCTCTGTGACATGCACACTGCGTCAATTAAGAATTAGTCGCTATTGCGACTTGCCGCAGGCGCGAAAGGAGATTATTATGTTTAAAGATAGAGCACGAATATTTATCAAATCCGGAAAAGGCGGAGATGGTCACGTTAGTTTCAGACGTGAGCTCTTTGTACCGGATGGTGGTCCGGACGGCGGTAATGGCGGTCGTGGCGGTGACATCATATTTGAGGTGGACAAAGGCCTTAACACTTTAGGAGAATTCCGTCACAACAGCAAATACATCGCTGAGAGCGGTGCCGAAGGCGGAAAGCGTCGTTGCACAGGTAAAGATGGTGAAGATCTTGTTATTAAGGTTCCTGAAGGAACTGTAATTCTTGAAGATGAAAGTAGAAAAGTAATCGC
>JAFQIQ010000089.1 GCA_017397445.1 Lachnospira sp. | reverse complement strand
GGCAGAGACAGGAAGATGGTGGGATGGTCCCGATGAAAAGAAGCTTATGTGTCTGTATCAGGATATGGCCATCTATGTTATTCATTCCACGGATGTGTATATGGAGGAGGCAGTCAGGGATGTGAGCGTTCTTGATGGCGTGCTTCTGGCTACCAACAGGGATGTTTACTGGAGAGAGGATTTGTTTCCGTATTTTCACTTTTATGATGTGTCGCAGTGTATGGAGTTCCAGAGAAAAGGCTATGCCGTAGGTTTTATGAATGTAAAGCCGACATCGGTTCTTCATGAGGTAAATGTTGACAGAGGAAGCAGGAGTGAAGAGTTGTACGAGGAGTCAAGGGAAGTTTTTGTGAGGGAGTATTTATAAGTGTTTAGCGGGAGTCGCCGGCTCCCGCTTTTTGGTGGTTCGCTTTATTCATTTTTTATGCTTATTTCTTAAAGCGAGAAAAGAAAGTATATTTTAAGTATTGGCAAGACAACACAATAGTGGTATATTATATGTAATATAAATATTTAACAGTGCTAGGCAATATGTAGTTAATGTTGGGAGGAGGAATGATTATGGCAACAGAGAGTATTACGAAGAACTTTATTGTAGAAGGGGAGGAAGATGTTAGGATGTTTGCTGAGGCGATAGAAGCTTCGATTGAGTTCAATATGCAACAGAAAAAGAAAGGCAAGAAAGCAGAAGTGTCTTGCAGAGAGTTGAAAGGTGATGAAATACGAGAGTTTTTTGAAAAAAGAAAGGCGATGTATGGACACTATTGATGATTTTTATGTGCTCAATGTAGGTGAGTGTTTTGGAGAAGATGGGTATATTGACGAAGAGAGTCTTAAAGCGGTAATAGCAGGATATGAATGTAATATTAATCCTGATGTGAATAGATTCTTAAAGAATAACGCTATAGAATTTACTAAGAAGCATCAATCAGTTACATATCTCATCTTTCATATAGGAACAGGAAAATTAGTAGGATATTTTACACTTGCCATTAAGCCTATCACGGTAACTTGCGAAGGTTTTAGCAGAGTGTTACAAAAGAAAATAGCCAGAGTAAGTCAAGTTGATGAGGAAAGTGGAGAATTATACTTATCTGCATATTTGATTGCACAGTTAGGAAAGAATTTTGCACAGGATAATGATTTTGGTATAACAGGAGAGCAACTTATTAATATTGCGATGAAGCAAGTGGAAGAATTACAATATATGGTGGGTGGCACAGTTGTTTTTCTGGAAACAGAGCAGAATGAAAAACTACTCAATTATTATGAAAAAGAGAATGGGTTTAAACCATTTAGGATAAGAGAAACAAAAACAAGAGACGGAAAGAAGAAAAAACTTTTACAGATGTTAAAAGTAATCAATTAAATTATATAGATTGCAGCGGGAGCGTATCAATTCGCCTCCCGCTATTTTACTCCATGCATTAAACTTCCCAATCTGCCCATACTAATCTCATCAAATAAGTGAGGTAAGTGTTAGTGGCAAAACGTTTTATTAAGGCAGAGATGTGGCTGGTTTTATATCTGGTGGTGCAATCGGCAATTATGTTTGGAGTCATGGTGTATAGAATTAATTCAGACGTGGATTACATGGACGGATTGGTTAACAGTTTAGTAAAAGTACCAACAGAGAGTAGTTTTATAAGCAGAAGTGTAGAAACGGCGAAAGCAATAAGCGTACATCTTTCAGCGGTTCTTATTCCTGCCTGCATATTAAGTTCTGCCGTAATTCTTGCGATTTATCTTATATCAAAGTGGCACAATGCAAGGGGGCAGGTGCTAAGTTGGCAGGAGACAATAAAGTATGTGGTATATGCGTTGGGTGCTAATTTATTGATAACTTTTATAGTGGAAATTCTTCCTCAAACAATAACCTCTAATCATCAGTCAACTACAGATATAGCACTTTCAGGCAGTTTTTTTATGGTTTTGTTAAGTACAGGTATTCTTGTGCCTGTTATGGAAGAGATAATTTTCAGGTTCGGTATGGGTGAAACAATTGGTGGCAAAGTGGGGCTTGTATATCAGGCTATAATATTCGGACTTTTGCACGGCAATATTGTTCAGATAATTTATGCCTTTGGTCTGGGACTGTGGTTTGGTGTGGAGAATATGAGAAAGCAAAGTATACTGCCGGGGATTATAATGCATATAACATTTAATGCTTCTACAGTTATAGCAAGTACGCTTTATAAGTGAGGATAGCTGCGAGGATAAGTTGCAAAGAGAGGTTGCGATAAGTAGCATTTTGTGGTAGAATTATTTAGTTAAAGTGGGTTAATTTTGCCTTTAACAATAAGGAAATTGGAGTAAAGTGTAAAAAATCCTTATATTTAAGATTTTTCACACGTCTAATTGTGCCGAGGACGTCACAATTAGACTACTTAGTCTCCTCGGACTACGTCCTCGGAATGGAGTATGAAAATGAATTTAGAAACAAGAATTAATGAAATTAATCAATTACGTCTTGATAAATATGAAGTGGTAAGTGTTGAAGCTCTTAAGGACCTTGATTCTGTAGGACTTGTGCTTAAGCATAAGAAGAGTGGTGCCAGAGTTATTGTTATGACTAATGAGGATGACAATAAAGTGTTCTCCATTGGTTTTAAGACACCGGCATATAACGATACAGGACTTCAACATATATTGGAGCATTCGGTGCTTTGCGGTTCTAAGAAGTATCCTGTAAAGGATCCTTTTGTGGAGTTGTGCAAGGGCTCTTTGAACACATTTTTAAATGCTATGACTTATCCGGACAAGACTGTGTATCCGGTGGCAAGCTGCAATCTTCAGGATTTTAAGAATATTATGGATGTTTATATGGATGCGGTGTTCTATCCGGCCATATATGACAAGCAGGAGATTTTTAAGCAGGAAGGCTGGCACTATGAGTTAGAGTCGGTGGATGACGATTTGGCCTTTAATGGTGTGGTGTTTAACGAGATGAAGGGGGTGTATTCTTCGCCGGATGATGTGCTTGCAAGATATACATTTTCAACATTGTTCCCTGATACTAATTATAGTTTCGAGTCGGGTGGAGACCCTGCTTGCATTCCAAACTTAACTTATGAGGAGTTCCTTGATTATCATAAGAATTACTATCATCCTGCCAACAGTTATATTTATCTTTACGGTGATTTTGATGTGCAGGAAAGGCTTGATTATCTTGATAACGAGTATCTTTCGGATTTTGAGGCGAAGGATGCAAAGATTGATGCTGACATTAAGTTGCAGAAAGCATTTGACAAGCCGGTGGATGTTATAAAGGAGTATGCTATAACAGAGGATGAGCCGTTGGAGGATAATGCATATCTTTCTCTTAACAAGGTTGTTGGAACATCTTTGGATGCAAAGCTTTACTTAGGTTTACAGATACTTGATTATGTTCTTATTATGGCACCGGGTGCGAAGTTAAAGCAGGCGTTGATTGATAGGAATATTGGAACGGATATATACAGCAGTGTTGAATCTTCTATGTATCAGCCGATTTATTCAATTATTGCAAAGAATGTAGGCATAGAGAAGAAGCAGGAGTTTTTAGATACGATTAATGAAGTACTTGAAGATATTGTTGCTAACGGTATCGATGAAAGAATGGTTGATGCAGCTATTAACTATTATGAATTTAAATATAGGGAAGCTGATTTCGGCCCGTATCCAAAGGGGCTTATGAATTATCTCACTATGATGGACAGCTGGTTGTATGATGATTCTAAGCCGTTTAGACATGTGGAAGCAGGAGAAACCTTTGAAGAGATTAAGAAGGATAAATGCAACGGCTATTTTGAAGGACTTATAAAGGAGTACTTGCTTGATAATAACCATGCTTCAGTGGTTTGTTTAGTACCAAAGCGTGGACTTGAGGCAGAGATTGATGCAGCAGAGAAAGCAAGATTGGCTGCATATAAGGCTACTCTTAGCAAGGAAGAACTTGAGAAGCTTGTGGCTGATACTAAGGCGTTAAAGGAGTATCAGGATGAGGAGTCAAGTCAGGAGGATTTAGAAAAGATTCCTATGCTTGAACTTGATGATATCGCTAAAGAACCACAGAAGTTCTATAACGATGAGAAGCAGATTGCGGGAGTTGATGTAATTCATCACAATATGTTCACTAACAGAATTGCCTATATTATGATGGCCTTTGACTGTAAGTCTGTGCCCGAAGAGCTTATACCGTATATAGGATTGCTTAGCACAACACTTGGTCTTATGGATACGGAGAATTACACATATCCGGAGCTTACTAACGAGATTAACATAAACTGTGGCGGTATTACAACAGACGCAGCTATATATACAGATACCAAAGATCTTGATAAGTATCGTATTATGTATGAGGTTAAGGGTAAGGTTCTTTTTGATAAGATGGATTTTGTACCAAAGATGATTAAGGAGATTATTTATGGTACTAAGTTTAATGATTACAAGCGACTTAAAGAGATTATTGCAAGAGTTAAGTCCAGACTGGAATCCTCAATGACAGGCTCAGGACATTCAGTGGCTATGCTTAGCGGCATGGCGCAGTTCTCACCTACAGGATATTATTCTAATATGCTTAGGGGTTACAGCTATTACAAGCTTATTAAGGAACTTGACGATAACTTTGATGAGAAGAAAGAAGATATTGCGGCCAAATTAAAAGAACTTACAGGATATATTTTTACAAAGGAGAACCTGATTGTAAGTTTTAATGCCAACGATGAAGGATACGATGCGTGGATTGAGCCTATGACTAAGTTTGCCGGTGAACTTGTAAGCAGGGAATATCCGGTGGCTGAGAGACATTTTGCAAAATGTAATATTAAAACAGGCTACACATCATCATCAATGGTTCAGTATGTTGCAAGATGCGGTAATTTCGTAGAGGCAGGACACAAGTACACAGGTGCGCTGAAAGTTCTTAAAGTGATATTCTCTTATGAGTACCTTTGGTTAAATGTGCGTGTTAAGGGTGGTGCGTATGGATGCATGAGTGGTTTCTCACGAAACGGTGATATGTACATGGTATCTTACAGAGATCCTAACCTTAGAAAGACCAACGATATATACGAAGGTGCTGCGGAATATATCAGAAACTTCAATGTAAGTGACAGAGATATGCTTAAATTTATAATAGGTACGGTGGGTGATCTGGATTCACCGCTTAACCCATCAGCTAAGGGTATTCGTTCCTTTGGGGCATATATATGTCATACGGATTATGAGACTGTTAAACGTGAGCGTAACGAGGTTCTTGGTGCTACGGTTGAGAGCATAAGAGCGTTGGCGCCGCTTGTTGAAGCTGGTATTGGCCAGAATTATTTCTGCGTTGTTGGTAATCAGAAGAATATTCAGGATGAATCAGCTATGTTTGACAAGATAGAACCATTATTTATTGCAAAGCACTAATGTAAAGGAAGGTAAGATATGAATTTAGATGAAATGCTTGCTGCTAGCGGCATAACCGGTGGAGCGGCAGCAGTTAACGGTAATACAAAGTCGGGTTTTGTTACACTTATTGGAAGACCTAACGTGGGTAAGTCTACTCTTATGAATCGAATTATCGGTCAGAAGATTGCCATAACTTCTAATAAGCCACAGACTACCCGTAACAAGATACAGACAGTTCATACGGACGAGAGAGGTCAGATAGTATTTGTTGATACTCCGGGTATTCACAAGGCTAAGAATAAGCTTGGTGAGTATATGGTTGGTACGGCAGAGAAAACTATCGGCGAAGTGGATGTGGTGTGCTGGCTTGTTGAGCCAACCACATTTATAGGAGCAGGAGAGCAGCACATCATAGAGAAGTTAAAGCGTGTTAAGGCCCCGATTATTCTTGTAATTAACAAGGTTGATACTATCAAGAAAGAGGAGATACTTCCGGTTATTGAAAAGTACAGAAAGGAAGTTGATTTCGTGGAAATAGTACCTGTTTCAGCAAGAAACGGCAACAATGTTGACGATTTGGTTGACACGATTTATAAGTACCTTCCGTATGGACCGATGTTTTATGATGAGGATACTATAACGGATCAGCCTATGAGACAGATTGTGGCAGAGCTTATCAGAGAGAAGGCACTTCATGCGCTTAACGAAGAGATTCCTCACGGAATTGCTGTGGTTATAGACAGTATGAAGGAAAGAAAGAGTCCAAAGGGAATTATAACTGACATTCAGGCAACTATCATCTGTGAGAGGGATTCTCATAAGGGTATTATAATCGGCAAGCGCGGCGAGATGCTAAAGAAAATCGGTGCCAATGCCAGATTCGAGATTGAAAGACAGCTTGAAACTAAGGTTAATCTTCAGCTTTGGGTAAAGGTTAAGAAGGAATGTCGTGACAGTGATGTTCTTATTAAGAACTTCGGTTACGACAAAAAGAAAGACGATATGTAATTATTAGGTGTGCCGTCAGGCAGCCAGGGAGTTAAAGATGGGTGATATTACAGAAGTGACCGGTATGGTGCT
>JAFQIQ010000088.1 GCA_017397445.1 Lachnospira sp. | reverse complement strand
CGTCCAGCTCGCTCTCGTCCACGACAGCGGTGCCGGCATCATTTTTGTAGTCCATGAAATCCTTCAGGTACTTGACGCCGCACAGCAGCACGGCGCCCGCCAGAGCAACCACAAGGATGCTGCGCCACCGCAGCAGTACGTACAAGAAAAGGTCGCGGAAATTGATCCATAGATCCTGGGGCTTGAATTCAGAATTCTCTTTCATGATCCACACTCCTCAAATCACTTTATATAATCCACGTAACTGCGCTCGGTGTCAAAGTGCAGTCCGGCGTGATAACTGTTTTCCTGCTTCATGGTCATATAGTCGCCGTAGGCGGTGGTGAGCACCTCTTCGTACCCTCCGGGGATGGCGATCTGTGTGTGCTCAAAGGGGACTGTGAGCACCTCGTCAAAGCAGTGGCGGGGGAACACCCACCGGTCGCAGAAGGTGTCGAAGCTGATCATCGCCACCCGTGCGGTGTCCTTTCCGTTGTGCTTGCGGCAGGCCCGCTCCATCCCCCGGTAGAACCACCGGTACGGCACCAGCGAGGCAAACACGTGGACAATATCCTTGATCTTATTCTTGTGGGGGTTGGAGGGATACTGCACCGACAGAGCCAGCAGCCGGTTCCAGAAATTCACCTGCCGGCGGTGAGCCGCCTGGTCGGCGGGTTCGTCCGGCACCGCATCCAGCGGAAAGATGTCCAGAAAAATGCCCTGGTTGAAAGAGTAGCACCCCTTCTCCGTATGGAGGATCGCCGTGGTGTTGCTGTTGCGCAGCTGGGCGTGTCCACGGCTGTATTTTTGATCGTTGAAGGCGGTCTGGAAAAAATAAGGCTCTGCAAACTCCTGGGGTGCGATCTCCAGCAGCTTCTCATAATCCTCCCGGAACATCACCACGTCGATGTCGTCGTCCCAGGGGATAAAGCCCTTGTGATCTGCTGCCAACGGAATCCCCACAACATTGTAGAAAAATGCCCAGAACAGATTCTGATGAATATTCTTAAGCGTTGCACGACTAAGTCTTATTGCCGCCGGTACATCTGACAAGCTACTCTTCATCAGTACCACGTCCGCCGCATCTATAGCAATATCAGTTCCCGCACCGATCGCTATTCCCATATCTGCTTTCGTAAGTGCCGGAGCATCATTGATACCGTCACCAACCATTGCAACCTTTCCCTTTTCCTGCAGCTTAGTAATCACTCTTTCTTTCCCATCAGGGAGAACCCCTGCAATTACTTCGTCAACACCGGCCATTTTACCAACAGCCTTAGCTGTCCGCTCATTGTCACCGGTAAGCATAACCACATAAACACCCATGTTTTGAAGCTCTTTTATAGCTTTAGGACTATCCTCTTTTATAGCATCCGCTACTGCAATAATCCCAATAAGTTTATCATCTTTTGAAAAGAAAAGTGGTGTTTTACCTTCATTTGCAAGTTTTGCCGCTTTGTTCTTAACCTCTGTCGTAACTTTAACCTTACTGCTTATAAAATTAAGATTACCGCCATAAACCCTTGCTCCATTAACCATCCCCGTCAATCCATTACCCGGAAGTGCCTTGAAGTCTGAAACCTCCATAATACCTTTTGATAAATCTTTTATGGTATTACCCTGAATTTCATCAGCCGTACCAGCTTTGTCACTTGCACAACATACATCCACATTTCCGGCTATATCCTTCGCATACTCCACTATGGCTTTTGCCAAGGGATGCTCGCTTCGCAACTCCAATGCATTGGCATACCGTATAAGTTCCTGCTCATTCACTCCGTATGGTATAATATCCGTCACCTTTGGTTCTCCGCCGGTTATAGTACCGGTTTTGTCAAGAGCTACAATCTGCACCTTGCCTGTCTGTTCTAATGATACTGCCGTTTTAAACATAATACCGTTCTTCGCTCCAACTCCGTTACCAACCATAATAGCAACAGGCGTAGCCAGCCCCAAAGCACACGGACAACTGATAACAAGCACCGATATACCTCTTGCCAGTGCAAAACCAACCGTTTCACCTAACAACAACCACACAGCAATCGTAATAACTGCAATCGTAATAACCGCCGGTACAAATATTCCCGACACCGTATCCGCTATCTTTGCAATAGGTGCCTTTGTTGCCGCCGCATCACTTACCATCTTAATAATCTGAGAAAGAGTAGTATCCTCACCTACCCTGGTGGCCTCGCACTTAATATATCCTGACTGATTTAATGTTGCTGCAGATACCGCATCACCAACAGACTTATCCACCGGTATACTTTCACCGGTAAGTGCCGATTCATTAACCGCACTGTTACCCTCAATAATAATTCCATCCACCGGCACATTTTCACCGGGGCGAACCACATATATATCGCCTTTGTTAACCTGTTCGACAGGAACCTCGATTTCTTCGCCATTTCTAACAATCGTAGCAACTTTAGGTGCAAGTTTCATAAGACTCTTTATAGCGTCCGTTGTTCTTCCTTTCGAGCGGGCTTCCAGCATTTTTCCTACTGTAATCA
The DNA here is from genome assembly GCA_017397445.1 of Lachnospira sp. Lineage (GTDB taxonomy): Bacteria > Bacillota > Clostridia > Lachnospirales > Lachnospiraceae > Lachnospira. The sequence continues at coordinate 19,811 of JAFQIQ010000088.1, read as the reverse complement.
GCGTCAATATCATGGCTGCTGACTCAAAATAGAATTCATGCATATACGCATGTACCCCTTCCATATCCTCAAGTCTCACAGCCTCACTCATGGCAAACAATGCATAAGTACTATATACAAATGCAGCTCCCGACCCCAATGCAACAAGTGTATCCATATTAGGCGCCTTATGTAAAAGTCCCCTGATACCACTTATAAAAAACTTTTGATTAATCACCATAACAATAATAGTCAAAAGCATCTGCAATAGTCCCATAGCCACGTGATTATTCTCAAAATATTCCGGCACCGGCCAGCCCCACATCATATGCCCCATACTAAAATACATAAGCACAAGAAGGAACCCCAATGATGCAAAAAGCCTTTTCTTTAACTTTGGAGTTTCCGTGTCTTTTAACATATCATCAGCAGCTCCGGAATTAGCAACAGCAGATGCTCCCTTCACAGTCGCTCCATATCCGGCATTCACCACCGCATTAATTATATCAGCTTCACCGGCACTGCCTTCCACACCCATAGAGTTAGTGAGCAGGCTTACCGAGCAGGAGGTAACTCCCGGCACTGCATTTACCGCTTTCTCAACTCTGGCACTACACGCCGCACAGCTCATTCCTGTAACATTAAACTGCTTCATAATAATCTCCCATAAAATATTCTTTTATAATTATACCACACATTTTAATTATTTAGTGACTTTTTTTATCAATAAGCCATTGCAATTAAAATATGGGCAACTGCATTCCTACAGTCACCCATCATATTATTTCATATCATCGGCATAAACTGCTCTCTCTCCACCGATAAACTTACCTCTGGTTCTTGCACATACCAGATGTGCCTCACCTATCTTTCCAACTGACAGACGAACCGGAACCGCAACCTCTTTAAGATGCATTCCAATCAATGTATCTCCAATATCCATGCCGGCATCAGCCTGAATATGCTCCACAGCCACCGCATGTTCAAAATTCTTATATGCAGTTGTTGACCAAGAGCCACCCGCCTTAGGCTGTGGCACAACATTTACTATAGGAAGTCTTTCTCTCTTTGCAAGCTCTTTTTCAATAATTATAGCTCTGTTAAGATGCTCGCAACACTGTGTAGCAAGGTATATGCCACGTTCTTTAAGCACGCCATACACTCCCTCAAATACAGCCACTGCGGTTTCCTCGCTGGAAGCTGTTCCGATAACTCCGCCCATAACCTCACTTGAAGAACATCCCACAACCATAATGTCACCACTCTCAAGTCCCGCAATATTTACAAGTTCTCTTGTTGCAGCTTCTGCTTCGCTTCTTACCTTATTCAAAAATGTTTCTTCCATCTTACATTACCTTCTTCTTCGCATATTTCTACTCATTCTGATAATTATAACAATGCAGATAATAATGATAACCACAAGCCCTGCACAGGCTGCATACACCCACAGCTTATCCTTATCAAAATTAAATTCAAATCCATTCTCTGATGAACTGCCTGATTCTCCATTCTCATCGCTGTTCTGAGTCTCTTCCGGCTGTGGATCTTCAATAATAATAGAGGTATCTGCTTCAACAGTTACATTGTCCGCAATACCTGCGTGATTGGCCGGAAGTACCAAAACATCCTTATTAGTACCTACCACCTTATAATTATTAACACTTGAGCCCGTAGATGTTCCAAGCTTTGTATAATGATACAGATTCATCGTACAAGTCATATCACCGTAAGTTACAGGAACATTAACCGGTGTCTTGATATGACCGCTTCCCTGATCAATCTTAACTCCTTCTACCGGCTCTCCCAATGTAAATCCGTTTGACAACTGCTTTACCGCACCATCCGAATACACAATCTTAACCATTACTTTGCTCTTATCATATGCCTTAGCCTTTTCAAAACTTGTAAATGTACTTTGAATACTTCCCGCTACAAGCTTGACCGGAACAACCTCAGGCACCCTTACTTTTACGGTTTCAACCGTACCATCCGCAGCTGTACATGTAACCGAAGCAATCCCCGGTCCCACTGCAGTAATCAAACCATCTTCTCTTACATTTAATACAGAACTATCTGAAACACTGTATGTTCCTTCTTTTGTAGCAATCATATACGCACTGTATGTTCTTACAAGCTCTATGCAGGTTCCCGCGTTAACACCACGCTTCTTAAGCCCAAGATACTCTGCAATGGCAGTGGCATCTGCCATACCAACCTTTTCCTGATTCTCTTTCTTATTAATAAATTTAGAATCAGCCTCATTACTAACATAACAATGCTCTATAATCAATGCCGGAATTCCGGCTGATACATTTTCTTCAATAAATGTATAGAAATCGATATCATCACTGAATGTGCTCTTCCTCGCTGCATATCCGCCATTAAACTTAGCAATTCCCAAAGCACTAACCTTGTTAACTATGAGATTACTTAAATTCCTTACCGGAACCTTAAATGTTGAATTAACGGTACCATAACATATTATTCCGTCAGCAGTATCCACCTCCGAACTGTTAATGTGAATACCCACACTCAAATCAGCTCCCAGCTCTCTCGCTGTAGATGCTCTTCCCGTATTGGACTGGTATTCCGCTGAACCTCTTGTAAGGTACACCTTAACCCCCGAATATGTTTCAAGCTCTGCCTTCAATGCAGTTGCGATACTCCAATTAAGCTCATTCTCCGTATCTTTCGTAAATGGAGACACCGCTCCCGGATCGTTACCGCCATGTCCCGGATCAATAACTACCACATAATTCCCCTCTGCATCTTTGGCACACACTTCTGTAACATTCATACTACTTACAAGCACAACACAGAAAAATGCCGCCAAAACTGTCATCACTTTATATAATATGTTCTTCATTACTTACTCCTCTTAACACTCACATATATTATTACACCAAGTGCTATTACTAATACCACCAATATGCCTATGCACACTGTAAAAAATGCATTAATACCATCAGTAGGCACTATACCGCCTGAATCAGCTTCCGTTGCATTCTCACCGGAAACACCGGATTCTTTCTCGGTTTGCTTTTCAGTCTCCTTATTGTCCTTGGCAGTATCTTTTTCAACAGATGTTGAACTTTCCGCCAATGAGGACGTAACCTCCTCTGTCGGTTTTTCAGTAACCTGCTCCGTTGCCGGCTCTGTAGGCTTGGGAGCTGTTGTAGGTATCTCTGTATTCGGATTGCTGCTCACATATGAGCCCGGTATAACAAGAATATCTGAGTTAGTTCCCGGCTTAGCCAAAGATGCATTATGCCCTGAAACATTCGATGAATCCTTAAACCAAAGAAATACCATCGCACCCTTTACGCCCTGATATGTAATATCCACATTACATGCCTTCATCTCTTTAGCCTGTCCCGCACCAAGGGTTTTATACACATATGGCTTGCCCAATGTGTAACCACTTGTAATCTGCTTAGCTGAACCATCTGAATAAATCGCCTTTATACATACACCATTCTTATCATAGTTTGTCGTAGAATTATAACCAGTCTTTGACTGCACAACACCGCCCGCAACACCTACAAGCTTTACTTCAGGCACTGTAACATTAACAGTTTCAACAGTACCATCTTTAGCCGTACATGTAATAGTTGCACTTCCGGCCTTCTTTGCAGTTATAAGCCCGTCACTTCTGACGCTTGCAACAGACGTATCTGAGGAAGTATATGTACCTCCCTTTGTCGTTTTCATATATGCACTGTATGTTCTTGTAAGTGTAATATCTTTTCCTGCCTCAACAGTTCTCTTTGAAAGTCCGAAATATCTTGCTATAACCGTGGCATCTGCTGCACCCATCTTCATCTGGTTAGCCGCACTGTGAACAATCTTTGCATCACCTGCATTACTAAGAAAACAATGCTCTATTATAATAGAAGGAATATCGCATATATTAGAACTTTGTCCTAAAAATGTATAAAAATCATATCCTGCACCAAGAGAACCGTCCCTTGCTCCATATCCGCCATTATTAATCTTAACGCCTGTACTACTGCTTACTTCCTTAGATATAGCAAGGCACAGATTCTTTATATTGGCTGCAAATCTTGGATCCACCGTACCATATGTTATAACACCGTTAGAACTGGTACCTGTATTACTATTATTGTGAACACTCACATTGAGGTCTGCGTTCATGCTCTTTCCTACCTGAGCCCTGCCTGCATTAGACTGATACTCACTAGAACCTCTGGTAAGATACACCTTAACACCTTTATAAGTTTCAAGCTCCGCCTTTAATGCAAGCGCAATATTCCAGTTAAGTGTTCTCTCGCTGTCTCCTGTATGTTTAGACACAGCACCTGCATCTCCACCACCATGCCCCGGATCAATAACTACAACGTAATCACCATCTGCATCCTTAGCATAAACCTTATCAGCATTAATTATATTAATAAATAGCACGCAAGCTACTGCCAGCAACACTGCCCCTATTTTTAAAAATGTATTTTTCATCTATAACCTGTTCCCCTACTATGAAATTATCACGTTTTGCAGACACTTCATATTATATAGCATCTGCAAATTGCATACACAAAAATTATACCATATTTGAGCGAAAGCACAATAAAAAAGTTATAAAAAAAGCTTCCATCTTCTGCTTAATTAACTTTTAGTTAATGTAACATAACATTTAACAAACACAGCAAAATAGGGGCGCATCCATTCGGACGCGCCCCATTCAATAACCATTCAATTCTAATTACAACTTAAATTTCTCCACATTAGCCTTAAGCATATTAGAAAGTTTAACAAGTTCGTTAACTGACTCGTCACATATCTGAACAATGCTTCCAAGCTCCTGCATAGTAGCTGCAGTTTCCTGTGTACTTGCCGCATTCTCTTCCGAAATAGCTGCCAAGCTCTCAAGGTTCTCAAGAACTGTTGCCTTAGCACCATCAATAGCTTCAATCTGTCCGGCAATATCATCAATAGAGTATGCTACACTGTTAACATTAGTATTAAGTCTTCCAAATACTTCCTTAGTCTCATTAAGCTTCTTGCTCTGATATGTCATCTGTTCAATAACAGAATTCATAACCTCAACGCTTGCATTAGAATTCTTGATAAGCTCTTCTACTATCGCAGCAATAGTATTAACTGACTCCTGTGACTGATCTGCAAGTTTTCTAACCTCTTCAGCAACAACCGCAAAGCCCTTACCATGCTCACCCGCACGGGCAGCTTCGATAGAAGCATTAAGCGAAAGAAGATTAGTCTGGCTGGCAATATCAGATATAATATCAATAGCACTTCTAATATCATTAGCTGACTGGTTAGTAACATTAGTCTGCTTATGTACATCTTCCATAGCATCTGTTGTAGCATCATTAATCTTAATAAGTTCTTCAAGAGTACTACTTACAACATCATTCTCTTTCTTCATTGTGTTAGTATTATCTCTAAGCGACTCTACATTGTGAGATGTATTTTCCACTGCCTCGCCCATCGTAATCATCTGGCTTGTTACACTCTGAGTCTCATTAGCCTGACTTGTGGCACCTGTAGCAATCTCATCCACCGCAATGTTAACATTACTAATTGAATTATTAATCGTATCAAAGTTACCCTTGAAATCATCTGAGAATCTGTTCAAATCAACTGTACACGTATTAATATTATTAATAATCTCTGTCAAAGTCTTAAGCAATTCATCAATAGCTCTTGCTATGTCACCAACCTCATCACTTCTGCTTGTAAGTTTCTTGTCAACCGACATATTAAGCTCACCTGCAGCAACATGTGAAAGATTATTAACAGAACCTGAAATAGCCTTAACAATTGCACTAATAACAATAACCACCAAAGCAACTGCAATTAATGCTACAACTATCATAACAATAATACTTGCATACATAATTGGTTCATATATAGCATGAACATCATCAATAGGCTCACCTGAGAACGCAATAACTATGTTATCTCCGCCATAATCAGCAATCACCTCATAATATCCATAATACTTCTTGTCCATAACATCAACATTATCTGCAAAATATGTCCTGTCCTTCTTAAGTGTTTCGTACAACTTATCTGACATATCCGTGCCAATCAGTCTCTTACCGTCAGCACCTACAATACTTGTCGCACGTCTTGTCTTACCCCAGAATAATGTAAAATCAACATCAGTATTCTGCTTAAATGCATCGAATATTTCCTCATTCTCCGTAAGATTCACATTGCCCTTCATAAGCCCTGCATCTGCATAATTATACTTTCCCTCGTACAAAGACTCAAGCTCACTTGTAATAGCATACACTGCTGTCTTAAGTTCTCTTTCAGTCATAACATCCGCCATCTGTGTTCCAACGGAATTAATAGAAAAAATAGCAACCCCAAGCAACACAAGAATCGGAAGTAATGCAACCAGCAAAACCTTCAACAGAAGATTGAATCCTTTCTTTTTCTTGGTCACGATAACGCCTCCTTGCGCATTAACTTTACCAGCCATAGTACCTTCCTCCTTACTGTAATATTCAATTGTCAACTATGACATATAGCCCACAACAATTATCTTACATAGGATTATAGCATATTGTGAAACATTTTGCAATGTTATAATTTGAGTTTTAATCAAGTTTTTCACAGTTTTTTCATAGTTTCTCTCAACACACCCATATCTATCGGCTTTGCAATATGTGCGTCCATCCCCGAATCCAAAGCCTTTTGCACATCTTCAGCAAATGCATTGGCAGTCATAGCAATTATTTTAACAGTCTTCGCATCAGGTCTGTGCAATTCTCTGATTGCCTGTGTTGCACTATAGCCATTCATAATAGGCATCTGAACGTCCATTAATATATAATCATAGTAGTACTGCGGTGATCTTTCAAACATCGCAACCGCCTCCTTACCATTAGTTGCAATATCCACCTCTATATCCTCCATATGCAGCAACTCAACAAGGATCTCCGCATTTAATTCATAATCTTCCGCCGCAAGAACCTTAACTTTTCCTGAGCATTCCGTAGAAACTGTTTTTTCTACACCTATATCCTCCACGTCTTCAAGCTCTGCCTGTGAATCGTCCGTCTCTTTTCCCTGTACAACTTCACAATTCTCAACTCTCAAAACAATCTTTACGCTAAAAACTGTACCTATACCCAATTTACTTTCAACACTTATGGTTCCACCCATCAAATCCACAATGTTTTTTACCACAGCAAGTCCCAGTCCTGCACCATCAACCTTTTCAGTTCTTTCATTATTCTCTCTACTGAATGGTTCAAACACGTTGTCAATATAATCAGGAGCCATACCGCAGCCATTATCTGAAACTTCAAAACACAACTCTGCATAACTGTCACTTACCGGCAAGTCATTAGATTCATAAAAATGTAACTTCACCTCTCCGCCTTCATCCGTATACTTAACAGCATTTGACAAAAGATTAAGTAATATCTGACCTATTCTTGTCACATCGCCTATATACTCTTTCCTTAGACCAGAATCACATTTTACAATAAATCTTTGATTCTTAGCTTTAGCCTGTGGACGAACAACTTCCTTCACACTTTGTATCAGCTCTTTAAAATCAAATTTCTTAACATTAAGAGTTGTCTTACCACTCTCAATCTTGCTCATATCCAAAACGTCATTAATAAGTGCAAGGAGATGTTTACTTGACATAGCAATTTTATCCGCATACCTTGACACCTTATCCGGATTATCATAATCTCTCTGAATAAGAGTTGTGAGTCCAATAATAGCATTCATCGGAGTTCTGATATCATGAGACACGTTAGAAAGGAACCCGCTTTTCGCTTTATTCGCACTTCTTGCTAATTCCAAAGCATCCTGAATATGCATATTATTCTCTCGCTCTTTCGTTCTGTCACACATTGTAAACACATATTTGCCATCCAACTGCTCCGTACGATACAATCCACACATATACCATCGCATTTCACCTGTTTTCTCGTGAATATATCCTGCATGCGTTCTATAGCTCTTGCCCTCGCGCACTTTATCCATCATATCTCTTGTAAGAATCTGCTCACCATCAATTTTAAGCTCAGTTATCTTTGTAAGACTGTCAATATATCCTTCATCCACTATTCCAAGAACTTTCGCCACATTAGAACTGATATATTCAATCTCATATGTATAACTTGAAAACATAAAGAACACATTATCCGTATTCTCCACAAGAATATCGAACATTTTCTGAAGACTCATTATTTTAGTATTTTTCTCATTGATAATATGACGTCTGCTTATCACAAAATAGCATGCAATTAATCCCACAAATATCACGGCAACAAATATTGCTGCTCCGGTAGACATAATCTGCACTTCATTCATACTTTGATTGGCAATATCTTTAGGAACCATACCAACCATCATACAATCCTGAACTCCGGTAGGAACATATATAAGATAATATCTATCCTTACCATTATTATAAACAGCACTTCCTGCTCTACTCTTATCAAAATCATCCTTTACTTTGATAAATCTATCATTACTTATGCTTTTCGTATCGTGTAACACAGACAAAATGTTATCAGGGCATTTGTCACTATGAGAATCGCAGAACATACACTCTCCATCTGCATACGTAATATAGCATCTGGCATTACCATCAAAGCTTTCCACATTCATCACATCCATTGTAGCATCAACAGAATATATAATTGCAGCATACTTATACTCGAAGTCGTACATAACATCTGCCATAACCCTCTTTACAAACATTACATACTCAACACCATCCAATGTTATATTAACAACATAATCTCCGGGCCCCTCTATTAATCTCCACTGTCTGTCAGTCAACTCAAACGAGCCTTTATCCCCATCAAAATCAACAAACTCACCCTTCTGATTAACAAAAAGAAAGTTACTAAACTTCCATTTTTCCCTTCTCTCCCTAAAGAGTTTTTTAATCATTGTATTATACGCCTGCTTTTCCTCAGCCGTGGTAGTACTACTTTCTTTTCTAAGAGACTCTATGTCACTCTTCCATGTATACAAAAGATTCCAATTTTTGTCTGCCCATACCTTAAAAGTATCCTTCATCTGCGAATATACTTCTGTCAGATGTTTTGCACTCTCCATCTCAATCTTCTGCCCTATATAATTATCATATCCCCAAAGGGCCAATATTGACACCATAACGCTTGCCAATAAAACCAACAAAACAGTCCTGTTCTTTATCAAATCTCTCATAGCTACTTCCTCCGAAATCTCAATATGTCATTGCTACCCCAGCATAATATCCTTTACAACGACATTTTACCACACCTATTTGTCGAAATGTGTCGAAAGAAACTAATTCATGGTAAATTTTCAAAACAAAATTTATAACACACAACAATCGGGTGCTCATAAAATGAGCACCCGAGTACTAAACATCACTATGTATAACCTACTCGTTAAGATCATTAATTGTCTTATTCAACAATTTCAATGCATTAGTAATTCCTGTACTTGCATCCGCCATACCATTGGCCAGCTTCTGTACCTCAAGAGCAACAACAGAGAAACCTTTTCCTGCTTCCCCTGCTCTTGCTGCTTCAATACTTGCATTAAGAGCAAGAATCTTCTGCTTATTACCAAATCCTTCGATAATCTTAGTCTTCTCGTTAGCAACTTCTATCTGCTTTGCAGCCTGATGAATTCCTCCCATCAGCTTATTCATAAGCCGCTCTCTTTCCTGCTCCGCATAACTTGAACGGACAAACATATTAATAACATCACCCAGCAAGCTTGCAGATGCTTCAATCTCATCACGCGTCTTTACACTTACCTTATTAAGAGCAGCAATATATGTATCCTCGTTAATACCCAATTCTCTGGCAGTTCTTCGAAACGCTTCTTCATTCGGATTCTCAGGTAAAACCTGTCCTCCGATTACACTTCCAAGAACTGTTCCGTCAGCTAATGTAATCGGTATAGCGAAATCCACGAGTCCTGCATGACACGAATATACGCCTTTGCCGTCACGGTCACATTGTTCGCACCTTCTTTTACCTTCCGGACATCCTCTTGTCAACTTAATACAAAAATCTGTAAAATTATAACAGCCCGATATATACTGACCATCTGCACCAACTGCCACCGTAGCCAATCCTGTACTTCTTGCCCAACTGTCCATAATACTCTCAAACTTCACCATATCACAAAAATCTTGAATTTTAACAGCCATACGCATACTCCTTTCAAAACATATGCACCCACAAATTCCTACATATGATTTACGAACTAAAAACTTATGTGTAGTATACCATATTGTTACAAAATTAGCAAGTATAATAAAAGGCTGTTTGTCCAAATCAGACAAACAGCCATAATACTTTACGCCTTCTGTTCAGTTTCCTTCGCCTCTGCATCATCAAACTTTCTTGACTCCGGCAACACATACTTCTTTCTGTACTTATCGCACATAGCAACAAATGTTGCATTATCCTTACGCTTAACAGTTCCAAGATACTCATGTGTTCCATAACCATCTTTCTTACCCTCAATAAGACAAGCTGCAATATTAGAACAATGATCAGCCACTCTCTCATAACTTGTAAGAATATCTGAATGAACAAAACCAAGTTCAATAGTACATCTTCCCTCTGTAAGTCTTCTTACATGTCTTGCCTTCAACTCATCATTCATATCATCAATAACTTCTTCCAAAGGCTCAACCGTTGCAGCCATCTTAACATCCTGATCAGCAAATGACTTAAATGTTGTATCTATAATTTCTCTCACTGCTGCCGTAAAAACTTCTAATTCCATACGTGCTTTGTCCGAGAAACTCCAACCTTTCTCATGAAGTTCCTTAGCAGCCTCCGCAATATCTCTGGCATGGTCTGAAATTCGCTCAATATTACCGATTGAGTGAAGAAGCATCGTAAGCATCTCTGAATCCTTCTCTGTCAAATCCCTTGAACTTACCTTCATAAGATACGTTCCAAGCACATCCTCGTACTTGTCGGCTCTGTCTTCATAATTACATACCTTATAATAAACTTCTTCATCATACTTATCAAACAGTGAAAATGCCTTATCCAACGCTTTCTTAGCCACCTGCGCCATGTTATTAGTAACAACACGACAATGCTCCATTGCAAGACTTGTCTTATCAAGGAATCTCTCATCAAGCAACGCAAACTCATCCGGAGTCTGCACATCCTCTAAATCTTCCTTAGAATCTCTAACTGTAAGACATGCAAGCTTCTCAAGTCCCTTTCCAAACGGAAGCAACAATAATGTAGCAGTAACATTAAACACCGTATGAACAACAGCAATACCATAAGGCTCCGCCGCCATATCCATAAACGCAAAGTGAACAAATGTATTAAGCACATAAAACCCTACCATAAATACAATTGTTCCTATAATATTAAAGTAAAGATGAACAAGTGCCGCTCTTCTGGCATTCTTGCTCGCACCCACACTGGAAATCATAGCAGTTACACAAGTTCCGATATTCTGTCCCATAATAATAGGAAATGCTGTCGAATACGGCAAAGCACCTGTAGCACACAATGCCTGCAAGATACCTACCGAAGCCGATGAGCTCTGAATAATCGCAGTAAGAACCATACCTGCAATCATACCAAGTATTGGATTAGAGAACATCGTGAGTATGTTAGTAAATTCTGGAACATTAGCAAGTGGCTTAACAGCTGCACTCATAGCATCCATACCTGTCATAAGCACACCAAATCCCACAAGAATCTTACCTATATCATTAAGCTTTTCCTTCTTCGAAAACATAATCAAAACAACACCAATAACGGCAAGTATCGGCGAGAACGACGACGGCTTCAGAAGCTTAATAAATATATTATCTCCCTCTAAGCCCGTTAAACTCAAAAGCCAAGATGTTATAGTAGTACCAATATTGGCACCCATAATAATACCAACAGCCTGACCCAACTTCATAATACCTGAGTTAACGAAACCAACCACCATAACCGTAGTAGCTGATGATGACTGTATAACAGCCGTAACACCCGCACCTAGCAAAACTCCTTTAAGCGGGTTTGATGTCAATTTTTCCAAAATCTTCTCAAGCTTACCGCCTGACGCCTTAGACAAACCTTCTCCCATAGTATGCATACCAAAAAGGAAAAGTGCCAATCCTCCAATCATGGCCAAAACGCCAAAAATATCCATAGGAACCTCCGAAATAACTTCTTTACACCAGCCCTCACGTTCTTTACACCTATTACACATCATTACCAATTCTTAGCCAGCGTACATTGACTAATATATCACACATTTCGACATTTTAAAAGAGTTTATTGTGTAAAATGTGTGTAAAATATAAATGTTTATCTTAAAACCATTGCTGTTTTAGCAGCAAGAAACTATAATTATTATATACACTTTGGGAGGCTCTTATGGAATTAAAAGAAAAATTAATGACACAATTTACAAATATATTCAAAGAAACTTCAGATGCCATGCAGCTGTACTTCGCCCCGGGACGCATCAATCTAATCGGTGAGCACACTGACTACAACGGCGGCCACGTATTCCCCTGTGCCATCACTTTAGGTACCTATGCCATAGCACGCCCACGCACAGACCACAACCTCCGCTTTTACTCACTTAATTTTGAGGAGCAGGGAATAATTGAAACAACCCTTTCTGACCTGACATATACCCCGGCTCACAACTGGGCCAACTACCCCAAGGGCGTATTATGGACATTTATGCAGGAAGGCTATAGTATAACTCACGGTATGGATATCCTTTACTATGGCAACATTCCTAATGGTGCAGGACTTTCTTCCTCTGCCTCCATTGAAGTTCTTACCGCATATATTGCACGGGATATCTTCAATCTTGATTTTGATATGAGAAATGCCGCCCTTATGTGCCAGGATTCCGAGAATCATTACAATGGCGTAAAATGTGGCATAATGGACCAGTTCGCCATTGCCATGGGCAAAAAGAATTATGCAATATACCTTGATACTGCAACTCTTGAATACAAGTATGTTCCACTTAATCTTGAAAACCACACACTCGTAATTATGAACACTAACAAACAGCGCAAATTAGGCGAATCCAAGTACAACGAACGTCGTGCAGAATGTGAAACAGCACTGAAAACCCTACAGACTGTCACTGATATACAGTCCCTTGGCGAACTTTCCTTATCCGACTTTAACAGATACAGTTCCGTCCTCAAGGACGACATACTCATAAAACGTGCCAGACATGCCGTTTCAGAAAATGTCCGCACTGCCGAAGCCGTTACTGTATTGGAACACAATGATTTAATTAAATTCGGAGAACTGATGACAGCCTCACACGTATCTTTACGTGACGATTACAAAGTAACAGGCATGGAACTGGACACACTTGTATCGACCGCCCTAAAACAACCGGGCGTACTTGGTGCACGTATGACCGGTGCCGGATTCGGCGGTTGTGCCATCGCACTGGTAAAAGCTGATTGCATCGATGATTTCATCGCCAACACAGGCAGAGAATATCTTGAAACCATCGGCTATTCTGCAGATTTCTACATCGCTGATATCGGAAACGGACCTTGTAAGCTATAAAACACACTAACAAAAACAGAGCTGCAACACCAAAAGTGTCGTAGCTCTGTCATACAACATCATACACTTGTCAATCTGTTCTAAAATAAACCTCACACATACCTGAACCGTCTGTTATACCACTGTAGCATGTAGAATACACTTCCGATAACCCATTACATATAGGCAATTCTTCACAATATGTATCATACCACATAGCCACCTTGACACCATTACCAATAAGTTGCGTTATAATCTCATAAAACTTTGTCTTTTCAAACACAATACCCTTACCTATCTCATATTGTGCTTCTGTAAGATAATAATCTATACTGCGACCATTAATCTCAATAGTCCAAACTTCTGTACCTTCCGGCCATACTTTAAAAGACAATTCACTCAAAAACTCACCCGGTTCAATTACAGAAATGCCGTTACCTAATTCAATCATAATATCACTTTTACATATAATATATTCATTCATATCGTCATCACCACTCTCAAAGTCTCGTTGCAAACACCAGTCATCGAGTGCTCATCCGATGACTAGCACAAAAGCACCAGAAAATGTGTTGCATTTTTATAGCCACTTAAACCGCTTCTTAGGTTTGCTTTTTCTGTTCTTACGTTTCTGCTCGCGCTCAAGATTAATTAATTCCCTAATCTCATAACTCCGCCCACAGTTTGAACATCCAAAGTAGAAGGTAATAAATTTTATATTACCATATGCATACGAACCAGCCACCTCAAAATCATAATTCTTCGCCTCCAGCGACGCTGAATGAACCACAACTTCTCGTCTTCTCTTTTCCAAAACACATCCGCAATTGAAGCATATATGCTGTTTTTTCAAATAAAACCAAGTACAGTTATACCTCGTAATCTCTCCATCTATCATGCTTTTCTCCTTAATTGCTACAATGTAATTCTAACAAGACACACTACTCATTTCTTGTAATATCTCTCTGGCACGTCGTCTTTGCTCTGACCAAAACTCCCCAGATTTCATCCCTTCAAAAGTCCATGCTTCACTATCACTATTCTTAAATTCCAATTCAAACCGACTCACGATTTCTCGGAACTTTTTTGTTAAATCTTTTGAAACACTATTGCTTTTTTCCAAAATATCAATCATCCCTTCAGCATCAATCCACTCCATTCCGATTTCATCCGGAAGATTCCACCTTGCAAATGATTCCATTCGCTCGTACTGTCCCTCAAATTCCTCTGACAATTCTTCTGTCAATTCTTTCATAAAATTATAGCAATTTACTTCTAACTCTGTCATTTCCATCACTAATTATACCCTTCATCTTTCAACACCTTCAACAAATTCTCATATCCCTCATCAAATTCCAGCAACACTTCACCATCCACCGTTATCCCTACTATAGGCATAACGTAGCCATCTCCAAAATATCTTGTTGCAGAGAAAAACTCCACCTCTTCTCCTAATTTAAGCTTATCATCTATGCCATTACTTTTTACGATACTTAAATTATCCCCCTCTATTTTAAAGTTATGGTCAGAAAATTGCGGGTCCAAATTATCAAATTCAATATATAACGCATCACGGCTCTCATTATATCTAATCCCGGTAACAGTTCCTGTTGCACACACATAATTATCCTTTTCAGAATAATATTCATACATACGCGGACCATATGTGCAGGAAGATATCATAAAAACTGTCACAATCATATAGAACAATACTATGTATTTCATATGCATCAACATTTTAAAAACCCCCTATGCATTATTCTTTTGAAAATGTTGCATCAAGCATCTTCTCATCTGTCAGCCGGATTATCATCTGTAATTTGCACTTCGTCGATTGTCCAATCAAATCCACCATCTGTATGATGGTACCAACAAATCACATTAAGATATTTCCCATCACTTAAAGGATATATATCAATTACTTTCGTATTTAGTGTTAATCCATATGCTGCCGGCTCTACCATTTCGTGCAATTCAAACAATGTAGTTTTCCCAACAACAATACAATCAAATTCCTTAAGGTCGTATTTCTTATCCCTTTGTATCTGCCAAAGATTTTCAGATGTAATAGTCATTTCATCAACTGTCAGGTCAGAAAATTCAGTTTTTAATTCACTTTCCCAATAAATCACATTCATATATTTACCATCACTTAAAGGATAAACCTCAATCGATTGTTCTTTTTTGTGCAAAATATATGGCGTTTCACCAACCATTTCATACAGTTCTTCTAATCTTGTCTTTCCCAAAACCACACTGCTAAAATCATCAACTTCATAAACTTTGTCCCAATTTATCAACTTATGACTCGTCATTACACTAGTACTTTCGCTCGGCTTCTCATTTCCTCTTTCATTCGAGCAACCTGCACAAACCAAGATTAGCAAAACCCCTATAACAGCAACAAATCTCCTCATAGCCCCTCCTATCTTTCGTACCAACAGACACGCACTCTAACACATTTATAATTATAAGTTACTACCAAGGGCTGTTAATGTCAACTCCCCCTACACAATCTTACCGTCAACTATTTCGATAACCCTATTGGCCTGCTTCGCAATATTCATATCGTGAGTAACGATTATCACTGTAGTTCCCTTCTTATTAATCTCCTTCAACAACTCCAGAACTTCCTTGCCTGTATTCTGGTCAAGTGCTCCGGTCGGTTCGTCCGCAAGAAGGATATTACAGCCTGTTACAAGAGCACGGGCTATGGCAACCCTCTGACGCTGACCGCCCGACATTTTGCCCGGAACCTTATTAATCTCAGCCAATATTCCCAATTCCTCCATAGTCTTAATAACAAGCTTCTTCCTGTTCTTCGACTTCTCATTACGGGCAAGAAGCGGCAACTCAATATTCTCATAAGCCGTATAGTAATCCATCAGCGCAAAATGCTGAAACACAAATCCTATGTTATCACGTCTCACCTTCTGCACCTGCTTCGCATTCATCTTAGTAACTTCCTGACCGTTGAGCTCATAAGTCCCCTCTGTTGCTGAATCCATGCACCCGATTATATTAAGAAGCGTACTCTTTCCCGAACCTGATGGTCCGATAACCGCCACAAACTCACCATCCTCAATAGTGAGATTAACATCATCCAACGCTCTCTTATTCTCAACATTTGCATCATATATCTTAACAATATTCTCTAACTTAATCATACCTTACTCCCCACTTCCTATAACATTAACCGGCTGGAATCTAAGCACCTTGTATATCGGATAAATCATAGTAATAATCACCGTAACAAGCACTGCTGCCACCGTTGACACACATGTAAAAAGGTTAAATGTAACTTTTATCCCTAAGTCCACCGGCAATATCACAAACACTCCATATATCACAAAAAATCCCACGAGTGCCACCAGACTCAGCGCTAAAATATTCCCGGCTATCTCCACAATTATCTTATAATCGCTCATGCCAAATGCTTTCTTTATAGCAAGGTCTTTCTTTCGCTGAATTATCCAGAACTCCGACATAACCATACAGTTAAACAGGCAAAATATGTACACAATAATATTAACCTTCAAATTCTCTTTGCCAAGCGTCTTTTCCACTGTACTTTCCCCAGTGTTATTAATCTTCTTCGCTGTTATAATACTGGATGAATCAGCACTCATTATATTGCCATAAACTCTTGAATACGCATCATTCAAATCACCTTCATTACTTCCAAGCTCAATCGTAAACTCATTCTTTTTCACGATATTCTTCAATGTATTCTCACCTATACAATTGATATTAAGAACAACCTTATAATCCCAATAATCAGAACGTTCACTGCCTATAACTCCAACAACCTCATAAGTTTCACTTTCAATAGTAACATACTTCTTGCCGTTCTCCTCATATGCATACTTATATTTATCACGACCAAGTGCCACCAAACGCTTTCCTGCATCTTCCGGCTCACTTCCCGGCAGCCTTCCCTCCAGAAGCTTATATGGCATCTCTTCATTTTGCTTTAAGATAACCTCCGACCTCGTATTAGAACCACCCTCCTGCAAAGCCAGAGACAGTTTCCCCGCAAGCAACAGGTTCCCCGCTTCAAGATTAAGCCCCGAATATGTAAGCACATCTATGTCTACCATAGTCATAACTTCCATCTCAATACGCCTGTCATATATAGCCTCCAGCCTGTCCTTTTCCTTGTCAAATGCTTTGTTATATATCCCCAGTGCCCCGAACACCGCAAAATACACAATCAACTGGCATATAACAAAGAATATGGATGTAAGCTTGTAACGAAATAGTTTTCTTAACATATGTACCCCCTTACTTCTCGTGTAGCATCTCAACAGCGTTTACGCCACTTAGTATTCTAAGGGGCAAAATGCATGATATAACCAACGCAACAACACCAATAACGCCCATAATCATCACCATATAACCACCACCGGATATAATAGCCGGACCTGCCTCATTACGACTTATAATCCACGCCGCTATGGCACCGAGAATATAATACAAAGCATTTTGCATAACGATAATCCAACCTATATCCTGCTGTCTTACGCCACACACCATCATCACACCGTATTGCTTTCGATTAATAAGACACATAATAGTCGCCGACGCAGAAACTGACACCACCGCAAGAATCGTTAACAATACCGCCGCAGTAAATGTGCCCTCTTCCGTATATCCGGCATTCTCAACCATCTCCTGTATCATATCTTTTATATTAACAACCTTGATTGCAGTCTGCTTAGAACGAGAAAATTCCTTTAAATCTTCAGTAACTTTTGCATGCACACCATCCTCCGTTATAAAGTACAACTCAGATGCCCTACCTCCAGAATTGTCAAACACACTAAAATCATCCACTAACAAAATCCCACTATTATTCAATGTATCATATTCCACTGTATCACTTGACACTCCCATTCGTCCTCTTCTTGGCCAAGCTGCACCTTTTTCAAGGAATCCTGCCACAACACAGGACTGATTCCACATAGTAAATGTGTCACCTATCTTCACTTTGTCCTTATAATTACATCCTAGTAAAACATGATACTTACCATCTTTCTTAGTCCCAACTGCCTGTCTTAATTCATCGTTAAGCTTAAGGTTACCTAACTCAACCAAACGGACATCACTTACAAAAATAGAAATTGCTTCTTCTATTAAATCATTAATATACTGCTCTGAAAAATATCCTGCGACAACGACTCCCTCCTGCTGTTCTACATATGTCTTCAAAACATCAATATCCGCTCTAGTCGCCTGAATATCAAGGCACTGAACATAACTTACATTATCCGTTCTCACACCGAACATTTCATTCATAGTTCTGTTGGCATATAATTTATTAACATGCCCTTCCAAATTAGTATCTATCATATAAAATGATACCGTACACATACCAAGCAGCAATAATGACACAAACACTCTTTGTGCACACGCTCTGTATGTTAAACGAATTCTGTTAATCCAATTCAAACAAACACCCCTTCCTAAACAGCAGTTAATACCCTGCGATAAACTGTTCCGCATGCTGTTTCTTCCATTCGGCGTATGCACTCTCATCATCTACACCATAGCCACCCAGCATCATTACATAATATGTATATTCCATCGCCGCATCAAATTCAGCAACAAAGAAATATTGCATATAATCACCTTTTTTCGCCAGTTCTCTGTAATCTATATAATACACTCCTGTCTTATCTACTTCTCTTTCAAATAAAAGCGCGCAATTAGAATAATTACTTTCTTTACATTCTTTATTATATTCCATCCACCTATTCAAAGTGAACTTATCACCTGTCCCTACATTTTTTTCCCATAAAGCAGCCGGCAAACCATATATCTTGACAGTAAGGTTCGGAACTTTATCATAATAATTTTCATATAATGCAAACGATAAAGCTTGAACATCACAAGAACCAATCTTCATCTTTCCACCATTATCTGTACCTACTGATAACAGATTACTTGAATCTATCAAAAGATTATAGTCTGTTTCCTGATTGTCTCCATGCATTGGATCTGTAGTATGAACAATTATACTACCGGTTCCACTATTCGTAACCTTTGTTCCATCAGGTTTGTTAACACCAACAAGTCTATCAGTGATTTTCATAATATTATCAGAATATACATCCTCATAATATATAACCTCTTGTACTTTCTGAGCATTAGGAATATACGGCAGATACAGATACTTATAACCTTGACCGGAAATAAAAAACTCAAGCTCTCTATACTTCCTACCATTAATCTCAACTACCTTAACACCATCTTCCATCACCTTTATGTTATCCGGCATACTTTGCGTTTCGTACTGTGGTTGGGTTAAATCTT
>JAFQIQ010000087.1 GCA_017397445.1 Lachnospira sp. | reverse complement strand
TGTTAAATCCGCCCTGACCGTTTCTGTTATCTCTGTCGCCACGATTTTCTCTATTATCTCTTACCTGACCATCGTTCTTTGTCCCCGGTCTGTCATTACGACCACCCTTAGAACTATTCTGTGGGAAGAATACCTGAGAAATATGTGACTTCTTATCATCACTATTCTTAGTTTCTGTCTCAGCCTTCACTACCGGCTTTGTCGCCTCTGTTTTAGCCACATCCTTAGTTTCAGCCTTTGGAACATCCTTTACAGTAGGTGCCTTAGCTGCTTCCTTTGTCGGTTCTGACTTAGAAGTCTCTGCCTTCGGTGTTGACTGACTCTTTCCATATTTTGCTCTTACCTTGGCAATCTCTTCTTCACCAATACCGCTTACGGCCTTATATTCACTGCCAAGTGTATCATTAATATCTTTTGTTGTTATGTTCAACTCTTTCGCCAACTCATGAACTCTCATACTTGCCATTTAACCTCACTTTCGAATAACATTTGTTATCCCAAACCATTTTCTATGTGCTTTATTATCTGCTTACTAAAATTCTCATCCAACACTGCCAATGATGCTCTGAATTCCTTACCTATCGCGTGTCCCAATGTTTCTTTATCGCTATAAAAATATATTGGCACTTCGTAATACTCGCACATATTTGTAAACATTTTCTTTGTGTTATCTGATGAATCTCCTGCAACAATCACAAGTCCTGCTTTTCCAGTCTTAACAGCCTTCTCTGTTGAGAATTCGCCACTTACGACTTTGCCCGCTCTCTGTGCAAGCCCCATCATAGACAATGCCTTATCCTGCTTCAATATTCTTAAGCTCCTTTTCTAAGTTATCATACACTTCTTTTTCGACCGGTGCCTTAAACGAACGTTCCAACCCTTTAGTAGTTATTGCTTTCCTTAAGCAATCCGCATTAGGACATATATATGCACCCCTGCCATTTTTCTTGCCTGTCAGATCTATAATAACTCCCTCATCGTCAGTTTTGATAACCCTAATCAATTCTTTCTTACTCTTCATCTCCCTACATCCGACACACTGTCGCATAGGAATCTTTTTAACATTGCTCACAAAACATCACTCCCGACATAGTCCTTATAAGAACTCCAATTATTCCTCTATTTCAATAACATCATCCAACTCAACATCAGCGTACGAATCTTCATCATCATACTCTTCTGATGATTTGGCAGCATCTGCTTCTGCCATCTGAGCCTCACTCTTAATATCAATACCGAAACCTGTAAGCTTAGCAGCAAGTCTAACATTCTGTCCTGACTTACCAATTGCAAGAGAGAGCTGCTGTTCTGATACTACAATCTGCGCCTTTTTCTCTTCATCATCAGCCATAGCTGATACTACCTTTGCCGGACTAAGAGCATTTACAATAAGCTGTGCAGGATTCTCATCCCACTCAATAATATCAATCTGCTCATTACCAAGCTCATTAACAATTGCCTTAACTCTTGAACCATTAATACCTACACATGCACCTACAGGATCAACATTTGGTACCTTAGCTCTGACTGCCATCTTTGTTCTTGAACCGGCCTCTCTTGCAATACCCATAATCTCAACGATGCCATCCTTAATTTCTGTTACCTCTTCTTCAAAGAGTCGAGCCACAAGCGCAGGAGCTGTTCTGGAAACTCTGATACGCATACCGCCCTTTTCGCCCTGATTTACTGATGCAACATAAAGTTTAACTCTGTCACCTCTGTTAAATACTTCTCCCTTAACCTGATCCTGAACTTTAAGTACAGTCTGAGTTCTTCCAATATCAACTAAAACATTGCCGTTCTCGTCAATTCTCTGAACGATACCGGTAATAATCTCCTTCTCCTTTGAGTGATACTCGTTGTAAAGAGCAGCCTTCTCCTCTGTTCTGATAGTCTGCACAATACCACTCTTGGCATTCTTTGCCGCCTTTCTTGAAAATTCCTCAGACTTAACCTCAACTGTTACAGTATCACCTACATTGCAATTAGGATCAATCTTTCTGGCATCTTCAAGAGAAATCTCTGTACCGGAAACATATTTTTCAACATCCTTCTTATTCTTGTCCTTAATCTCCGGAATAATAACCTCTTCCACTACTGTTCTATCTGAATAGATGTGGAAATCTCCTGTCTTTCTATCCAATGTAATTCGCACATTCTCAACTGTGTTGAACTGATTTCTGTACTCATCGTACAAAGACTTTTCAACCGCCTCAAACATAATCTCCTTACTGATTCCATTCTCCTTTTCCAACAATTCAATTGCTGCAATTAATTCCTTATTCATGATATCCTCCTGTAATCAATATTTATATATTCACTTACATCTGCCTCTTAGTCACAAAAAGCAAGACGTATCATTGCAATATTACTCTTTTCAAATATTACCTCAGCACCATCACAGTCAACAGTAACACTCTTTTCATCAAATGCTTTCAATATTCCTGTGAATTCTTTACGCTTTTCGATTGGACTATACGTCTTAACATCAATAAGCTTCCCTACACTTCGTATATAGTCCTTTTCTTTTTTTAATGGCCTCATAAGCCCAGGTGAACTTACCTCAAAAATATATTGCTCTGAAATATAGTCCTCCTTATCCAGAATCTCATTAAATGCCCTACTTATGATTTCGCAGTCATCAACTGTGATTCCGCCTTCCTTATCGATGTAAACTCTCAAGTACCATTCGCTGCCTTCTTTAACGAACTCAACATCCACCAACTCGAAATTATTAGCATCGATTAACGGTTGAATCAATTGCTCGGTTTTTGCTTCATAGCTTTCTTTCCTGCCCATTCAAACCTTCCTTTCTATTTAGTTGTTATTAAATTGTATTTTGGTTTCATACATATAGAAAGAGTGGACTTTTTTCGTCCACTCTTTCGCATCAAATATTCAACCAACACAGTAAAGATACCACACTCAATTATTTTTGTCAACTATTTCTTATATTTTACTTACAAGCATTATCCCCAATAATTCACATCACATTACTTGTTATCAATTACTGTTACGCTAACATCTTTAATACGCGATTCAGCTTGTTCCTGTGTTAACGAATACTCGTCCATAAGTGTCTTAACTATATCCTCTTTCATAGCACCTAATTTAACACAGGTCTTAATCAGCACCGCAACATCGGCTTTCATTACTTCCTCTGTAACCGCTTTCGTCACTTCCTCTGTAACCGCTTTCGTCACTTCCTCTGTAACCTCTCTTGTTATCTCATCTGTAATTGCCTTTTTTATATTTGATTTAAGTTCTTCAGTTACACTTTTCTCCGCCTGCAATCTGGCCAGTTCTTCCCAAGACATATAGTGCATATACTGCTCACCCACTTTCCTATTCTGTTTAACATCTTTTACAATGTTATGTAACTTCTTAAGGTCCGGGTCCGTAGCATTTTCTTCACAACTGTCACAAATATAATTAAGCAATGCTCTCAGTTCATCATTCCCACCTACAGATCCCTTTGCATTAAGAAACAATCTTTTTATACCATCATTATACACTATATCCGTGTCTTCTGTCACCATATTTTTTACGGTA
>JAFQIQ010000086.1 GCA_017397445.1 Lachnospira sp. | reverse complement strand
GCATCGTCCGGGTCAACATTGCTTATAAACTTAGCTTCCATCTTAAATGCATCGTTAACTTTCGCCCAATTCTCAAGTGCAAGATACATAGCACGTGGGCCTAAGTCACTGCCACCGATACCAATCTGAACAACAGTTGTAAACTTCTCTCCTGCTGCATTAGTAATCTCGCCATTATGTACCTTGTTAGCAAACTCTGCAATCTTATCCTGCTGCTCAACATAGAACTTACGCTTATCCACACCATCTGCCATTACAACTTCGCCAAGCTGTCCTCTTGTCATCTGGTGAAGAACCAATCTCTTCTCACCTGTATTAATTACCTCTCCGTTGTAAAGAGCTTCATACTTTTCTACCAGCTGAGTCTCCTTTGCCAACTTTGCAAGCACTGCTAAAATATCATCATCAACCTGCTTTGATGCGTAGTTGTATGCCATTCCTTCCGCCATAGGCACACTATATTTCTTCACACGCTCTGCGCCATTATCCCCAGCCATAGCCTCCGCAATATCAACACGTGCAGCTGCCACAAGTTCCTGATACGATGCAATCGTATCTAAATCGTTCCAAGTAATCATCATTACTGCCTCCTTAAATATATTATTCGGTTTTCCAAACACCTCGTTACGAATATTATACTATTAAATCCGAAACAATTCAAGTATGTGACTACAATAACGGGGTGCGATTTTCATCGCACCCCGCAATCACATAGTTATTAATCTGCCTGTCCCAGAATAACTCCGTTGACACCTGCAAGATATTTCATAAGTTTAACAACATCCTTGGTATCTACCTTGTTATCTATGTTAACGTCTGCCGCATTAAGGTCCATATCGATGTTCATACCTGCCAGATACTGCTTAAACATAACAGCATCCTTGGTATCTACCTTACCGTCTCTGTTAACATCACCATAGAGGAATGACGGTTCTAACACCGGAATAGTTTCTGTATAACTATGTCCGCAAGTACATGTGTATGTAAGTATACCTTCTTCCTTTTCTGTTGCGTCTTTTGTTACCTCAGATGTGTAACTGTGTGCTGTACTAAGTACATCTCCACATACGCTACACTTCTTATGACAGTCTTTTGTGCCTCCGTTAACCTCTATATGACCGGTTGCTCCTATCTTTTCTGTGTAGCTGTAGCCACATCCACAAGTGTAGGTCTTTACTCCGTCCCTTGTACAGGTTGCCTCTGTTGTTACCTTTGCACTGTAACTGTGTGCTGTACTAAGTACATCTCCACATACGCTACACTTCTTATGACAGTCTTTTATGCCTCCGTTAACCTCTGTATGACCGGTTGCTCCTATCTTTTCTGTGTAGCTGTGTCCGCATTCACAACTATAGGTCTTTACTCCGTCCCTTGTACAGGTTGCCTCTGTTGTTACCTTTGATGTGTAACTATGCACATTACTTAATATAAGTGTACATACGCTACAATATGTATGACTGGCCTTTGTTCCACCATATACTTCTGTATGTGCAACTTCATCAATATCCTCTGTGTAGTTGTATCCGCACTGGCATGTATATGTACGAATACCCTTCTGAGTACATGTAGGATTCTTTGTAACCTCTGATACATAGCTATGAGCTGTGCTAAGTATATCTCCACATACGCTACACTTCTTATGACTTGCCAATACACCGCCGTTAACTTCTGTATGACCTTTAGCAGCTATCACTTCCGTGTAACTGTAACCGCATTCACAGGTATACTTACGCTCACCCTCTGTTGTACAGGTTGAATCTTTAGTTACAGTTGATCCATATCTGTGTTCTGCACTGATATTATCGCCGCAAACACTACACTTGATATGACAATCCGCGCTACCGCCATTAACTTCCTTATGGCCAGCCGCATCAATTGTTTCATCGTATGTATATCCACAGGTACAAGTATATGTACGAATACCTGTCGCCGTGCAGGTTGGTTCTTTTGTAATAGCTGATGTATAGCTGTGCACTACACT
>JAFQIQ010000085.1 GCA_017397445.1 Lachnospira sp. | reverse complement strand
TTCGGTCTTACAAGACAGTGCTTCACAGGCGAAACATTAGTTGCGACAGAAGACGGTCATAAGGCAATCAAAGACATCAAGGTTGGAGATTACGTGTATTCTTGTGACACAGAGACAGGAGAGGTGTCATTAAAGAAAGTAACAAATGTCTTTGTAAGTGATAAGGATGAACTTTACCACGTACACACTTCAACAGGTGAGACTATCAACACTACAGAAGGCCACCCATTTTATGTAAAGGGCAAGGGCTATGTAGTAGCGGCAGAACTTGAAGCCGGAGATGTATTAGTAACATCAGATGGCAAAGAAGTAAGAGTAAAGGCTGTAACCACCACTAAGCTTGACGAACCGGTTAAGGTTTATAACCTTGAGGTTGAAGGTAATCATACTTATTATGTGACAGCGGATGAAGTGTTGGTGCATAATATGTGTAAGGTTGCTGACGGCGCAGAGATTAAGAGAAGCGGGGATGTGGAGAGTTGTAGTACATCAACAACTAGCAAACCTGTTTACAAACCTAGTCCAAAACATGATCCTATGTCAGGTTGGGGAAGTCCAAATCCAATACCAGATATAGAAACAGGACAAAATTTATTAGATACAGCGTATTCTTCTTCTAAAAACAAGCAGTTGTATAATATTTATGATGATCAGCTCATTAAATTTCAACCTGATACAGTAGATGGCTGGCATTCATATTTAGTAGCAAACCCTGCAAAAGAGGTTCCTATAGATGTTTTGAGGAAAATGATGGAAGATAATAGAATTTCAAAGGTTCAATATAAGGATTTTTTGAAAAATAATAAGAGGTAGCGGGTATGAAGAGTTTTGGAAAAAGAGAAATATTTGCAATAGAGTATGAAATTGTTGATATAGAAAATGGTTACTTTGAGATGTGGGTACATAACATACCAATATGTTGTTTTTTTAAAAACAATACTGCAGAACAGTATATGTGGAATTTGTCATATATCGTTGAGTGGCTGAGTCAAAATATATCAAATCTGCTCAGAGAAAACGAATTTCCATTACCAATACAGGCGAACACTTCTATTGATTTTTATAATAAGAGTGGAGATTATGATTCTGAAGATATTGATGAGTTTGATAAATGGTTCGAAAGAAGACAGGAATGGTATTTTTGTCATTCTTGGTATTCCGAACGAGCAGGGTCATATTTAGCAGAGGTTTTTTTTAGGAGGCTTGGTAATAAGATAGAAATCGAATGGGATAATACAGAATTATATGATGGAATATATTTTGTAAATCCCACAGGGTTGCACTACGTCGATATTGATTTGTTTCAACAGATAGTAAGTGATTTTGTTTTAGATTTTAATACTCAAAAATTATAGTGTTATTTATTATGTCTCGACATAATGATATTCACTCCCTCCTAAAATATAGCCTTTGGATTAATCGAAATAGTTAGCGACGAAGGAGATCTGTTCATATAGATTAATTTAGAGGAATTCTCTAGGGAGAAATTTGCCATATAGGTGTAATGGACTGCGGTGAAAATGTGATACACGAAAAAAGCAAAATATGATATCATATGCATACTAGAAGTCCAGCTAATAATTGTTAATAGCTAAATGAAAAATATTTTTCTCTTAAAAAAAGACGCACTTCTTTTAAACATTTTACATAAAAAGAAGTGCGTTGAGCTTTTTATATACCTACGACGAACTTTACAGACTTACTAAGGAAGTCATAAGTGATGGAAGCGGAAGCATCACTAACGAATACACCTATGACAAAGTAAGTAACCGTACATCAAAGAAGACAACGGTAACCGGTGATGTGACAGGACTTGCGGATGAGATAGTTGCAGGAAAAATAACCTACAGCTACAACTCATTCAATCAGTTAATATCCGAAAAGACATCTGACGGTGAGACTATCACCTATACTTATGATGCTAACGGAAACTTAATTAGTAAGAGCGGAACGCAGACCACAACCTACACCTATGATTCCATGAACCGACTTGTTCGTGCAACCATACAGGAAGGTAACAGTGTAACTACTGAAAAGTACGGTTATGACGCTGCTGGCAACCGTATCTACAAAGAAACCAACGAGGAAGGCAGAATTTACTATGTCATAGATACAGTTTCAAGCCTTCCATACGTAATGGCACAGATAAATCCTGATGGAAGTAAGAATGCCTATACTTACGGAGACGGTATAATAAGCCTTGAAACATCAGGTAAGATGTATTATTATGTACTTGACGGACATGGCAGTGTAAGAAAGCTTGTGGACGATAAGGGAGCTGTAACAGACTCATACGACTATGATGCTTACGGTAACCTTTTAAAGAAAACAGGCGAAGCACCTAATGACCTTCTCTATACAGGAGAACAGTACAACGAAACAACAGGACTGTACTACCTAAGAGCAAGGTACATGGACCCGTCAACAGGAATGTTTATAAGCATGGATACATATCCGGGAAGCACTTACGACCCTGTAAGTCTTCACAGATACCTGTATGCTAACGCAAACCCGGTAATGTACACAGACCCGACGGGATATTTCTCACTGGCAGACATAAGTGTGTCAAACAGCATAAAAAATATCCTAAACAGTGCCCGTGCAACCATTAACGTGGGCAAGGTTATGAAGTGGGCGGACAATATCTGCACAATCTACGACGTGGCAATGCAGGTAAGAGCAGTGCTTGCAGGAGAAGGAAGCATAGAGGATATGGCAGTAGCCCTTATCAGGGGAATGGCTGTAAACTACATGATGGACGGAATGTGCAAGGCAGGTCTTGATTTCATAATCAAACCGCTTATGGCAGCTTTCGGTGCAATATCACAGGTAGACCGAATCAAGGCAGCCATAGAAAGTGGCGACCCTGTAGAGCTTACGGTAGCCGTAACGGAACTTGTAACCATAGCTTTCGGTCTTACAAGACAGTGCTTCACAGGCGAAACATTAGTTGCGACAGAAGACGGTCATAAGGCAATCAAAGACATCAAGGTTGGAGATTACGTGTATTCTTGTGACACAGAGACAGG
>JAFQIQ010000084.1 GCA_017397445.1 Lachnospira sp. | reverse complement strand
GATTTCAACTCTCCCGGTTTCATGTGGCGCTTTGCACTTGGTGAGACCGACTATCGTTTGGGGGCAGTCCCGTTCAGGTTCTTCATACCGGAATACTCGATATTAAGCATAGCGTAACTCTTTACAAGACCCGCACTGTCTTTAAGTGCCATAAAGTATGTCGGTTCACCGCCCACATTTAATACAAGCGGAAATGTTGCAGTATATCCCAGATGCTGAACCTTACCCTCTGCTGAACTCATTGCCGAATACTCTTCAGCACCTGCAACTTCATAATAACGTGTCTCCATCGTACGCTGGTTCATAAGCACAAAGCCCACATTAGACTCGTCCTGACCTACGGAAGTTACACCTGTGTAAACCCACACATCATCTTCCATAGCCACGTAGTTGTAACCATCTGTTGTCTGAAGGCAATCTTTCTGACTAAGAACACTGTTCCAGTAGCCATGCTTTAAAGTTCCATGATAATCATAAAGTCCGATTAACATTTCTGCTGAATACACCTTATCAACCCATTCAGGCACTTCTGATATGTCATAATCCGTACATTCACCTGTTATTGCGTTACATATAACAACTCTGCCAATTGTAACACCACCAAACAAACCTACATTGTATTTCTTAACAGGACATATCCAGCAAGGTGTCCCCTCTTCATCAATTTCAAAGTTAATATTGTCAAACATATAGGTTGGATAATTGAATCTAAGGTGTCTGTAAATATTTCTGTTAAAATGGTCGCCCTCTGTGTACTTCATACCTTCTGTAAGGCGCACACACTCAGCATTCTGAGTTGCCATATCAATCTTGATATAAGCCGGAATACCTTCTGCCTGATTAGTAAACCACTTAATAACGCCACCATAAGTAAGAGGCGAAACTCTCACCGGCTTTCCGCCATAATTAATCTGAGTATAAAGATTAGTAACCTCAAACTGAGAAACCATATCAACCATACTACCCATAACACGATTACCTACATTGGTAGCAGACTGCTTATCAAGAATAGGAATCTTATCGTAAGAAACTTCCTTAATATCTTCCTCAAACTCTCTAGTTTCAACACTCATAAGCTTCTGATACTTAGATGCATTAACTAGTTCAGAAGACAACAGCGAACCTATTAAAAATATAGCCACTAATATAAGTGTAACTGCAATCGATGCGTAAAATGCATACTGTCCTGCAGTTGACTTATATTCAATCTCAGTTCCCTGCGTTGCACCTTTACCCTTTTTGTTAGGCTTATAAACAGTCTTTGTTCCTTTAATAGCTGCACAGGCAACGGCAATTGTAGCCACCACTGCAATAAATATTACAAAGCCCCAGAAACCCGGTGCATGAATATTAATCGGCGGCAACACAATATAATAATAAAGTCCCGCTACAAGTAACACAACTATAGTTGCAATAGCAATAAGTTTAGCTTTCATAGATTATCTCCTCTCCAATATGCAATCAAACAACACTTTAGCTACATCATCCTTGCTCATTATTTCAAGCTCTTTAACCTCATCCTTAGTAATAATAGTAACAACATTGGTATCTGTGCCAAATCCGGCACCTGCAACCTTAACATTGTTAGCAACAATCATATCAAGATTCTTTCTTTCAAGCTTGCCCTTAGAATTCTCAAGCATATTCTCAGTTTCCATAGAAAAACCACACAGGAACTGACCTGTTCTCTTATTGGCTCCCAATGTTCCAAGAATATCTGTTGTTCTCACAAGAGCAATGGACATATCTCCGTCCTTTTTCTTAATCTTATTATCAGCAACTACAGCTGGCCTGTAATCCGCTACTGCTGCCGCTTTCACAACTATATCTGCATCCTGTGCCGCATCCATAACTGCCTCATACATATCCTTAGCGGATACTATCTTAACCATCTTAACAAATGGTACATCAGAAAGAGCAGTCTGTCCTGTAACCAAAGTCACATCTGCACCTCGAAGCATAGCATTTTCTGCAACAGCGTATCCCATCTTTCCTGTAGAATGGTTAGTAATATATCTTACAGGGTCTATAGCTTCTCTTGTAGCTCCCGCAGTAACTACAACCTTCAATCCTGTCATATCCTTCTCGTAAGCCACCTCTCGCAATATATACGAAAGCAGCACCTCCGGCTCGGGCATCTTTCCCTCACCTATATCCCCACACGCAAGATACCCGCTTGCAGGCTTTATAACTTCAACCCCATATTCCTCAAGACGTTTCATATTATCCTGCACAATGGGATTAGTATACATATTCGTATTCATGGCAGGTGCAATTATTTTCTTGCATTTGCACGCCATAAATGTTGTGGTAAGCATATCATCAGCTATACCGCATGCCGCCTTACCGATAAAATTAGCCGATGCCGGTGCCACAAGCACCACATCCGCTTTCTTTGCCAGCGAAACATGCTCCACATTAAACTCAAAATTCCTGTCAAATGTATCTACTATACATTTATTACCTGTTAATGTTTCAAATGTTATGGGATTAATAAAGTTCGTAGCATTCTTTGTCATAATCACGTCCACATTGCAATGCAACTTCTTTAATGCACTTGCAAGGGATGCAATCTTATATGCCGCAATACTGCCTGTAACTCCAAGCAACACATTTTTACCTTTAAGCATATCTCTGTTCCCTTCCCAAGATTGTATTAATCTACATTCTTGTCATAGATAATCTTAAGTCCCTTTAGCAACAATTCCTCATCAATTACAATATCGTGATGACACTCCGGCACGATAACTTTGGAAAGACCGCCTGTAGCAATAACATGAATGTCGCTAAGTTTTTCTCCCATCTCTGCTGCAAGTCTGTCAAGCAAACCATCAACACAGGAAGCATAACCATATATTAAACCGCTCTGCATACAATCCACTGTATTCTTTCCAATAACCTTTTCAGGTGCTTCCAAACTAATTCTTGGAAGCTGCGATGTTCTTGACACCAATGAATCCAATGCCACCTGAACACCCGGCAATATCTGCCCGCCGATATAATTACTATTTCTGTCAATTACGGACATAGTTGTTGCTGTTCCTATATCAATAACTATAGCCGGAACACCATACTCCTTGATAGTTGCAACCGCATCAACAACCAAATCGCTACCCACACGACGTGGCTCATCCATCAAAAGATTAAGCCCGGTCTTAATTCCCGGCCCCACTATCATAGGCGAAACCCCTACAAGTTTCTCAACAGCTTCTTTAATAATATTCACGAGAGGCGGTACTACTGACGATATAATAGCACCCTTGATACTTTCAGGCTCCACACCATACAATTCAAGGACTGTCTTAAATATTACAACATATTCAAGTTCTGTCTTTGAACGGTCTGTAGATAACCTTTCTTCAAAAAGAACTTTATTATCATCAACACAACCTATTACAATATTAGTATTACCCATATCAATAGCAAGTATCATACCCTTCTCGTTAGGTCTAAGTTCAGCACTGCCTCTCTTTTTCATAATATTATTCTCCCATCTGTGTTAGTTTCTTTTCATAACAACAAACAAGGCCTTGCAAACAAGTGTAACAATTATTCCTGCCACAATAGCCTCCGGAACACCGTTAGTTCCCACAACGCCAAGTATTACTCCATACAAAGCATCCATAGCAAGCCCCTTAGCCGCTGCATAGCTCTCACCAAATAAAAGTGCAATTCCCCCCATAACAAGTATTGTGTTAGTAAGTGAACCTGCAACACCTGCAACTGCACAAGCCGGTATATTGGCGTGCTTCTTGTTCTTAAAAAGCTTCATTACACCCTTATACACATAATAAGCCACAACACCAATAAGTATTCTTGGCACCATGCATATAATTATGCTGAAAAAGTTGCCATGAGTCTCTCCAAGATTGTAAAATGGTGAAAACACAAATGATGTAAGGTTCGGATTGATAGTATTATTAATCATACTTGTAATACCGAACACGCCACCAAGAAATGCACCTTTCTTAGGGCCTAAGACGATTGCTCCGATGATAACCGGTATATGTATTATGGTTGCATTCATAAAGCCTAATGGTATGTAACCCATATAAGGCACAAATGCCATAATAATAATGATCGCCGTAAACATCGCCGTCATCACCATATCCCTGGTCTTCTTTGATTGTTCTTTCATAATTAACCTCTTTCCGTGCCGATAGTCTTTACCGTCAGCATCGGCACTATAAAATGTTATCACTCCCTGTCGGGATGCAATACAAGGTTATTATAGTATGTATTTTAAAAAATATCAATGCCTTACAAAAAAATAAGTGGCCATCAGTTTAAGCTTTGCCATACGCTCTATAAAATGATTTTGTATCCATTTTCCATAACCACATAATTAATATCGTTCCCGAATGACGACCTGACGCATCAAGCAGATGGATGTCATACTGAATACATTCTTTCTTGAAAACTTATTCAACCTTCAACATGCGATAGCCTACTCCTATATGCGTCTGAATATACTGTGGTGACTCCGTACCTGTTTCTATCTTCTTTCTGAGTGTTGACATAAACACTCTTAAGGATGCTACATCATCATCCCAGCTCCTACCCCAGATTTTCTGTGTGATAAATGTATGTGTCAGAACCTTTCCTACATTTTGTGATAACAGACATAACAATTTATACTCAATAGGAGTCAGATGCAGTTCTTCCCCATTCATATAGGCACTTCCTGCTGCATAATCCACCTTTAATTTACCATTCCTAAATACGGATTCATTCGAATTATTCGCCTGCATCATGGCAAGTCTTCTGGATGTTACACGAAGTCTTGCAAGAAGTTCCTCCACAGAAAAAGGTTTTGTCAGGTAATCATCTGCTCCATTGTCAAGTGCCTCTATCTTGTCCGCATCCTCACTTCTTGCACTTATAACAATTATCGGCATATTAGACCATGACCTGATTTTTTTAATTACCTCAACACCATCCATATCCGCATCCTCATAAGCGCCCTTGACGCCGAAGGTCTGGGTCACCCTGCCGCGCTGGAGCACCGTGACCAGCGCAGAGGAGAAGAGCATCATCAGCGGGTTGAAAT
>JAFQIQ010000083.1 GCA_017397445.1 Lachnospira sp. | reverse complement strand
CCTCTTTTCCATCCTTAACGGCCCTGTGGGCTCCCATCTTATTATAAATCTCATAATGAGTACCCTGACCAAATAAATAAGTGTCAACTTCTGTCAAAAAAATCTCTGTGGTATCTCTCATAATAGACCAACCCTTTCTTTTGATATTCACAAAATCTAATCTTAGAAGTAGTATATCATATAATATTATAAAATACTAATAAATTTTTGTACCTTTTGTTAATAATCTGTGATATACTTCTATAGAATATATTAGGGAGGTGTCCACCATTTCCCGTAACCTACTTGTAAATACGCATAAAGCTTATGCTTATGACGAATAAAAGAATGGAGATTTTTTATGATTTACTATTTAGTCGGTTATGATTCACTGAAAATCATTACATTTTTAAGCGTGGTATTTGCCTTTATACTTACTTGCGGTGCAATCACACTTGGCAAGAATACGCTTCCAAGAGATGCCGGACGTGCATTTGCCATTAATGGTGCCAAATCCGTAGGCAAGCCTCGTGGTGCAGGAATCATATTTATTTTAACTTTCACCCTATCATGTGTGCTGTTTATACCACTTAATTCAGAACTAATGATTTATTTCATTCTTACTCTTGCCGCTATGTTAAGCGGTTATCTGGATGACAGCTCATCATCACCTTGGGGAGAACTTAAGAAAGGACTTATTGACTTAGCCATAGCAATTATGTCCGCTGTAACTTACCTTCAGTACAATCCGAACACATTTGAATTAGCCTTTTTTGATATAACAGTGACACTCCATCCCGTTATATACGGTATCCTTATCGTAATATTAGTGTGGGCAAGTATCAATGTTACTAACTGCTCCGACGGTGTTGACGGTCTTTGCGGAACACTTTCAGCAGTAACACTTATGGCAGCATTTGCACTATTTAAAATGTTTGGTATCGAACCGTTTTTCAGACACGCAATCCTTCTTATGGTAGTTTGTATATTGGGATACCTGTGGTTTAATGCTTCACCAAGTAAGCTTCTTATGGGCGACGCCGGCTCACGTGCAATCGGACTATTCATAGCATTTACATTTTTAAAACTGCACCATCCGTTACTTTACATCCCATTGGCATTTATGCTTATTATGGACGGCGGTCTTGGTCTTTTTAAAGTATCCTTTATGCGTGTATTTAAGATTAATCCTTTAAAAAATGTGAGAACACCTATCCACGACCATATGCGTAAAAACAAAGAATGGTCTGACTCACAGGTTGTATTCAGATTTATGATAATTCAAGTTGTAATCTGCATGGCAGTAATATTTGCATTAGTATAACATCAAAGGGTGCTACATGTGTCATAACGACACTTAGTAGCACCCTTTATTGTCCTTCATCAGCCTTATCCGCATCTTTCGCACGCAGTCTTGCCAATCTTCTATGCTCCTGCTCACGCTTCTTTCTCTCTCTTATAACGTTTGAACCGTCATTGTCGGTACATTTGAGAATTCGTATTGCGTAATATCTTCCATCATCTGTATTCTTAATCTTAAAACGTCCCTTTACAAGGCCATGCTCCTCACAACAGAAAAGTCCGTAATAACTCTTTGCATTAGTAGCAAACCACTTAATAATTCTCTTCATAGGTTTATTACATATAAAGCATCTGCAGGAACGAACCTCTCTATCCAGTGCTGCACCTTCCCTGCTTCCAAATCCTCTGGAAATATACTTACCATAATTGCCGAAATTAAGGTATATCTCTTCCTTCTTATTAGCAGGAATCCGGAATGTATCTACACTATAATAGGCTTTGACACTTTCAAAATCCAGTTTCTGCATAACCTTTGCCGTATACTTTGCATCATCATCAGCACTGTGGTAATGCCCGGACATAACAATTCCCAGCTCTTCAACAGCACACTGCAATGTACATCTGGTCTTTCCATCTGAAAAGCACAGACTGTACAACTTCTGCAAATCATAGAACAAAAACGGTTTCGGAAACTTAAGCTCTATTCCATAATGCTGCATATTTCTCTGCAACTCTATAAGGTCAGTTCCGCCCCATGTACAGAATATATAATCATCACCACACCACTCAAAAAAGTCTGCAATAATATATTCAAATTCATCACCGGCTGCCTTAAGCTCCGCGGTAGTTATCCCCAAAATCTCCTCAACCTTCCTATGAAGTCTCGGATACAACCTCGGACATATATACCTGTCAAACTCTGACACTACATTAAACTGCTCATCTAACTTAACCGCACCAATCTGAATAATCTCAAAAGGCACATCCGCATATGAATGAACCTTTCCATCAGGACTTTGGTTCCACTCTAAATCCATAACTATATAATTCATAACAAACTCCACATATGTCTTGTCTAAAATGTTACTTCTATACTAACCAAAGCTCCATTCGCTAATCCTATTATACTATGAGATTTTATTTTTTCAAGTGGTGCAATAATATTTAATAACACTGTGGCAGTCACTTAACGAACTGTCATCCGTAAAGTAACTGCCACAACTGTCTTTGGAGGGTTATATAATGCCTTGCATATTCCCCTTACTCAGTTATCCACATCTGGTCTGCATTAGCATTATTTGTATTAGTACCGGCATTAGTCTGGTCGCTTACGCTTCCTGCGTCACCACCAAATGCTGCCATTTCGTCAATCATCAACTGCAACTGCTTATTAGTTAATACATTTCCATCTGCTGTTTCTACAGACTCTATCTGGTACTGCTCCGCAGTAAACCAGTCATTAACTACAAGCT
>JAFQIQ010000082.1 GCA_017397445.1 Lachnospira sp. | reverse complement strand
ATGATTGCAATAATTGATTACGATGCAGGTAATTTAAAGAGTGTTGAGAAGGCATTGGTTTCTTTAGGACAGGAAGTAGTTGTTTCAAGAGAACCAGAGGTGCTTCTAACAGCAGACAAGGTTATACTTCCGGGAGTTGGCGCATTTGGTGATGCCATGGGGAAACTTCATGACTATGGTTTGGTTGATGTAATTAAGCAGATAGTAGCAAAGGGAACACCATTATTAGGTATATGTTTAGGTTTGCAACTTATGTTTGAAAGAAGTGATGAAACACCGGGGGTAGAAGGTTTGGCTATATTACCGGGTGAGATTTTAAGAATTCCGCCGCAGGAAGGATTAAAGATACCACATATGGGTTGGAACTCTCTTAAAGTTAATCCAAAGTCTAAGTTGTTTGTCGGAATTGGTGATGATGCTTATGTGTACTTTGTACATTCATATTATTTGAAGGCTAAAGATGAGGCAATAGTGGCTGCATCAACAGAGTACTCAACTCATATTCATGCGGCAGTGGAAAGTGGCAATGTATATGCGTGCCAGTTCCATCCGGAAAAAAGTAGTGATGTAGGATTAAAAATTCTTAAGAATTTTGCGGAATTATAAAGATTAGGAGATGGAGTTTTGTATGTTTACAAAGAGAATTATACCTTGTCTTGATTGCAAGAATGGACGAGTTGTTAAGGGAACTAATTTTGTGGATTTAAGAGATGCAGGAGACCCTGTAGAGGTTGCTTCTATGTATGATAAATCGGGAGCAGATGAACTTGTTTTTCTTGATATAACAGCATCAAGTGATGGCAGAAATACAACTGTTGATTTAGTAAGCGCGGTTGCTGAAAAGGTATTTATTCCATTTACCGTTGGTGGTGGAATTCGTACAGTTGATGATTTTAAATTGCTTTTACGTGAGGGTGCGGATAAGATATCTGTCAATTCTGCAGCTATTATGAATCCTAATCTCGTAAGTGAAGCGGCCGATAAATTCGGAAGCCAGTGCGTTGTTGTTGCTATTGATGCCAAGAGACGAGCTGATGGTAGTGGCTGGACCATATACAAGAATGGCGGACGTGTTGATATGGGAATAGATGCTGTTGAGTGGGCTATGAAAGTTGAGAAACTTGGCGCAGGAGAAATTCTTCTTACAAGTATGGATTGTGACGGTACTAAAGCCGGATATGATATTGAGCTTACAAGAGCTATTGCTGACAGTGTTTCAATACCTGTTATTGCATCAGGTGGTGCCGGCAATATGGAACATTTTTATGATGCGTTTGAAGAGGGAAGAGCAGACGCGGCTTTAGCTGCTTCGTTATTCCATTACAAAGAGATGGAAATTATGGATTTAAAGCGTTACCTTGCAGACAAGGGCGTTCCTATGCGTATGATATAATAAGGAGCATATGATTATGGCTATGATTACTAATGACTGGTTAGATGCCATCAGTGGAGAATTTAAGAAAGACTATTACAAGCAGTTATTCGAGTTTGTGAAGAGTGAGTATGACAGGTATGTTATATTTCCGCCGGCGGATGACATATTCAATGCATTTCACTTTACCCCCCTTAGTAAGGTGAAAGTATTAGTTTTGGGGCAGGATCCGTATCATAATGTTAATCAGGCTCATGGATTGAGTTTTTCTGTGCCTACAAGCCAGAAAGAAATACCTCCTTCATTACAGAATATATACAAGGAATTAAGCACTGATTGTGGATGTTACATACCTAATAACGGCTATCTTAAAAAATGGGCTGATCAGGGTGTACTTATGCTTAATACAGTACTCACGGTGCGAGCTCATCAGGCTAACTCACATCAGGGAAAAGGTTGGGAGAAGTTCACTGATGCGGTTATTGAGGCGGTGAACCAGCAGGACAGACCAATAGTATATATGTTGTGGGGAAAACCTGCGCAGAGTAAGATACCAATGCTTAATAATCCTAAGCATCTCGTACTTAAAGCACCTCATCCAAGTCCGTTGTCAGCGTATCGAGGATTCTTTGGATGCGGACATTTTAGTGAGGCTAACAGATTCCTTACGGAGAATGGTTTGGAGCCTATAGATTGGCAGATAGAGAATGTGTAACAAGTAGGATTAATTTGTGGAAAATT
>JAFQIQ010000081.1 GCA_017397445.1 Lachnospira sp. | reverse complement strand
CTTCATCACGACTCTCCCATGCAACTATCTTATTATCAGCATTCTCAGGAAGACATGTGGCGTTAAGCCAGAACACCTGTCCCTTTCTCACTGTAATATCTGTTGTATTAAGAATAATACTTGTTACCGGCTGCTTTACATAAATATTACACATAGCCGTATATCCGCCATCAGCTGACTTACAAAGGATTGTACAGTTACCTGTACCTACTGCCTGTACAAGACCATTAGAATCTACAATACATACATTAGTATTAGATGACTCCCAATAAAGCAACTTGTTAGATGCTTCTACCGGAAGAACCTCAGCAGTAATTCTAAGTGTTCCGCCAATAGACATAATCTCGTCTGTGTAATCAAGCTTAATTTCTGTTACAGGAATACTGATAAAGAAATTACAAGCTGCGATAAATCCACCATCTTCTGTCTGACAGATAATTGTCGCATATCCCGGCTTAATAAACTTAACAAGTCCGTTCGCATCAACCGTACACACTGTTGGATCTGATGATGACCATGTTACATTACGGTTAACACCATCCCCCTCCGGAAGCACATTGGCTACCATCTGATAATGACCTACTGCCATAGTGGAATGTACTGTTGTTGCATTAAGTGTAACTCCTGTTACCGGCTCTCTGATATATACCTCACAGGTAGCAACTTTCAAACCATCTTCTGAAATAACATTAATTGTGGCTGTACCACCCTTAACACCTGTAATAGTAGCTGTATAACTATCACCCTCTACAGTTGCAACCTCCGGATTAGATGTACCCCAGATAACGTTACTGTTAGTTGGTCCCGGTGGGTTGAACAAAAGCTGTACAGTACCGGTCTCACCTCTATTAATCTGAATAAATGAAGGGTTAATGCTAATTTCATTAACAGGTGTAGTTACATAAACTACACAAATCTCTGACTTAATTACACCGTTAACAACCTGACTACCTGTAATTCTTACAGCACCAGGTGCAACACCTGTAATCTTCAATGTCTTTCCATCCTGAACAACTGTTACAAGTGTCTCTGTAGGAACAACTCCATCCGCTCCCGGAAGATTCTCAACCTTGAAAGAAACCGGATTATTAATCAAATCCTGTGTTGTTACAAGTGCTGTCAACAATATTGTCTCATCGATATTAACACTTGCCTGTGTTGTACTAAGACCAAATCCATCAATTACTGTAATCTCATATGCAAGCTGACAAGGTAATCCATACAGTGTATAAAGTTCATCCTGAGTTCTTGTTGCATATATAGTAGCTGTACCAGCACCAACTGCTGTTACCATACCTGATGCAGCATCAACTTCCAAAACTGTATTATCCGATGTTGACCAAACTACAGATGAAGTTTCTGCCGAAGTTGTCAACTGAATCTGGTCACTTACATTCATAGTTGTAACATTGTTACCAAGCTTCTTAAATGGAACTACTATATTAATATCAAATCCTGTATCTCTTGTCTCAGCTCCGGTAACATCCTTGCTGAACAAACCTACCTGTACAGTAGTTATTCCGGATTTCTCACCTCTGATACTACCTGCTGAAACACTACAAATCTTATTATCCTTTGTTCTAAATGTTACGCCTGAAGTAGCAGGAAAATTAATATTAGTAGGAATAAGCTCATATGTAAATGGTGCAAAATCTGTCTGATCAAGTACCATATATGTTATTATCTTACCTTCCGGTGTTGTTAACTGCTGAACTCTATGTCCCTGCTCATTAGGATTCTCATGATCCAACTCAACCACAGCGCGAATCTGGAATGTTCTGCTAAGCTGATCATTACCGTCTCCATCTGCAGTTCTTACTGTAAGGTATGTAGTACCACCACCGATTACCTTAATAGTTGCAGTATTGCTCGTCTTAGAAACAAGCTCGATAACGCCATCATTAGAAAGCTTACCTGTCTTATCATTTCTCGTTTCAACAAAAAGGCCGTTAATATCTGTTGTGTTGGCCTCAATTGTAATAACATCTCCAACCTTATAAATAGTACTCTTTGGAGTATTCGTATAACTATCGAAAAAATTAACACTAAGTGGAACTGTTACATTGGCACTAACGCTGTTAATAGCTGTAGATGATGTAATAGCACCTGTCTCGTCGTATGTCTTAGAATAATATGTAGCCTTGACACTTGTCTGTCCTGCAAGTAAACCGTAAAGAGTCGGCTGAAGACCATACACCTTATCAACATATCCTGTTGATGTACTCGTTGTGTTAGATAAAAATGTCACAATACTGCTGTTAGCTGTTGTCCATTCAACATTGCTCGGAATCAGTGTATTATGATTCTCCGGATTATCCATATCCACGTGGTTTTCATCCACGCCACTAAACACCTCGATATACAGGGAATTAGAAGCACTACCTGACTGCACCACCGTATTATTCATATTCAAACGCATAGTTGCACTGCTGGCAGCATTAACATATATAAACACACCACCAAAAATAGCACTGCATAAAAGAACTATACCCAGCACTTTCCAAAATGTTCTCAACTTACATACTTCTACAACTTTCTTCATACGAACATCTCTCCTCTTTAATTATCTATACAAACCCACCTGTTCTCCGCTTTAGAACACAACAACAAGAGGGTATAATACACCTTATATCATTTATCGGCATACACTTTAAAATATTTTACCCCAAAACCGAGATTTTTTCAAGTTTTTTCGACCTTTTTAATCAATATATATTGTTCTTTCAATGTATTTTTGCAAGATATTGTAAAAGGCACAGGTCCATACGAACCTGTGCCCTTATTTTTCATTTCTTAATTTGATTTACCTACGCGATAAGTCTTCGAAAATTATCTCTGAGCAGCTAATTTCATCTTGTGAAATTATCTCTGAACTCTACCTGAAGCATCTCCGCCTGCAAGTGTCTCAACTTCCTTGCGTGATACAAGGTTGAAGTCGCCAGGGATTGTGTGCTTAAGAGCTGATGCAGCAACACCGAACTCAAGAGCATCCTTGAAATTCTTGCCATCAACTAAACCACAGATTGTACCACCTGCGAATGAGTCACCACCACCAACACGGTCAACGATTGGATGAATGCTATACTCCTTAGAGTGATAGAATTCCTTTGTATCTCTTGAATAGATACAAGCAGACCAACCATTATCAGATGCGGAATGAGAAACACGGAGAGAAGAAATTACATACTCAAAGTTAAACTTCTCAACCATCTGTTCGAAAATGCTCTTGTAACCTGCAAGTTCAAGTTCACCGCTTGTTACATCAGTATCACCGGGTTTAAATCCGAGAACCTTCTCAGCATCTTCTTCATTTCCGATACATACATCAACATACTGCATAAGGTTAGACATAATACGCTGTGCTTTTTCACTTGACCAGAGTTTCTTTCTGAAGTTGAGGTCACAGGAAACCTTAACACCCTTAGCCTTTGCAGCCTTAAGTGCAATTTCTGTAAGTTCAGCAGCCTGATCGGAAACAGCAGGTGT